>RKSB01000082.1 GCA_007571095.1 K189A clade bacterium
GCAAGACGCCGCACGCCCTGTTGGTTGAACTGCTCACCGACGAAGGAGTGGGCACTCTGATCGCCCGCTGATCAGACGCTTGTGTTCTCCCTGTAGTCTTGCAGTTTCTGGGCGGTGTCAAATTCTTTTTTGGCTCGCAGATACTCAATGATGTCGGTCAGGCGAACGATGGAGATCACTCCCAGCCCCCTTTTTGCCAACACTTCTCGAGCCGACTCGCCGCCTCCGTTGACTTTCTCCTGTCGATCCAGCGCGACGACGATTCCAGCGGCCTCCAGTCCGGCCTGCTTGAGGGTTACAAGGGATTCATCGACAGAAGTACCCGATGTAAGCACGTCGTCGACGATCAGGTAGCGGTTGGCTTTTGTGCTGCCGATTTCGCGACCGCCTTCGCCGTGACCCTTCTCTTCTTTTCGGTTGAACAGGCAGGGCAGGTCTCGATCGTCCTCCGAAGCGAAGGTCTGGGCCAGTGCACTGACCAGAGGAATGCCTTTGTAGGCAGGGCCAAACAATCCGATGTCAGTCGCATCCCACTGGGCCTGCTTCAGTGCCTCCGCATAAAATTTTCCGAGTTTGCGGAGATTTGCGCCGGTGAAGAGCCTGGCGATGTGAAAAAAATAGGGTGATCGCCGCCCCGACTTGAGTTGAAAGTCACCAAACTGCAAGACCCCGGCTTCCAGCACAAGATCGAGAAACTGTTTCTGGTAGGGGTACAGACTCGACCCGTTTCCGCTTGCCTCAAGCCTGGCTTCCACTTGCATCCGCCTTCTCACTCTGCAAGACTTCCGGTGACCGAGCCAGTCGAGTTCCGCTTTTGAACTCTACAGGCCCGAAGGGGTTCGGCTACTTTAGCACAAACGGGTTTGCAGGTAGAGTGCATGTTGAACTGGAGCCTGCTCATTGCAGATGCTCCGGTCAGGACTTAGCATACGCAAAAACTCCACTCTTTCGGAAGGTCGCATGGCAGCAGCAGCCGACTCGTCTTTCAGGTCAGGCTTGGTGCTGGTCGTATCAGCCGCCAGCGGCACCGGCAAGACCAGCCTGATCGAGGCTGTTCTGAAGGAGAACCCCGACCTCCAACTGAGCATTTCTCACACCACTCGGCCGCCTCGTTCGGGCGAGATGAACGGCGAGAACTATCACTTTGTGAGCGAGGAAGATTTCCGTGCACTCAAGGCGGCGGGCCGCTTCATAGAAACCGCCGAGGTATTCGGCCACTCCTACGGCACCAGTCGAGAGCAGCTGGAAGCTCATAGAGAAAGATCCGAGGACATCGTGCTGGAACTTGACTGGCAGGGAGCCATGCAGGTTAAAGAGACCACTCCATCGGCCGTGTTGATTTTTCTGCTGCCGCCTTCTCTGGATGCACTCAAGAAGCGACTGGAGGCCAGAGGCAAGGACACTCCAGAGACCATTCAGCGTCGACTGGATGGAGCCCAATTCGAGATCTCGCAATGCAGGGAGTTTGACTATCTGGTAGTCAATGACGATTTTGAAGTTGCAAAAGCGAGCCTGTGTGCAATTATTCGGGCAGAAAGGGCCAGAACCGACCGAATTCGTGACCTGGATGGATTTTTGCAGACCGCACCGTCGAACCGCCCCTGAAGTTCGGGCTTTTCACAGCCGACCGAGCCGCCTATAATACTTTCCCCGTTGTTTCAGATGTTTGAGGAAGTTTTATGGCTCGCGTTACCACAGAAGACTGTCTTGGCGAAGGAAAATGTGAGGATGTCTTCAGCCTGGTGATGGTGGCTGCAATGAGAGCCAGGCAGCTGTCCAAAGGTCTGGCCAACCCCAAGGTCGACCCTGACGACACTCACTTTAACGAAAAGTCCACCGTGCTTGCCCTGAGAGAAATTGCAGCTGGCACCATGAACAAGGAAGTCTGTGAGATGGAGCAGCAGCGAATTCAGGAAATGGAAGAGCACAGGCATTATGGCTACAGCGGGTATTCGGGGATGCGTGATGATGCCGTCGGGAGCATCATTCCCACACGACCCTCTTAGGTCTTGCCGCCAGCACTTTCTCCGGCTTCCATCGACTTTCGGGCTGGCACGGGCGGCTCAACGCCCTTAAGAGACCATCGCCGGCGGGTATTCGGGGATTCGTGATGGCACCGCCCGAAGCGTCATTTCCGCACAAGCCTTCCGAGTCTGTCGGCAACCCGCTTTCTTCGGTCTCCGTCGACTTTCGGGCCGGCGGGCCTGCTTCGACGCTCTTGAGGGACCATCACTTTGAACTGCCGCCTCCCTGCAAGCCAGTGAGTATTGCAGAATTTGAAGCCGAAATCAGAGGCTATCTGGGCGGTCAGGATGTCACCAAAACACTGGGGGCTTACTATTACGCCGAGGCTGCCCACAAGGACCAGTACCGTCGCACCGGTGACCCCTATATCACCCATCCGCTCTATGTCGCCTTCCTTCTGGCCCGAATGCGAATGGATTATCAAACCCTGATGGCCGCTCTTCTTCATGATGTGATCGAGGATACGGATAATTCCAGATACACCTTGAGAGAGCACTTTGAGCCGACAGTGGCAGATCTGGTTGACGGAGTCAGCAAACTCAGCGATATATTCGACAGCCGGGTAGAGGCCCAGGCCAACAATCTGCAGAAGATGTTCATGGCTATGGCCAGGGACATTCGAGTGATTCTGATCAAGTTTGCCGACCGGTTGCACAATATGTACACCTTAAGCGTCATGCCCATAGAAAAGCGCCGGCGCATTGCCAAGGAAACACTGGACTTCTACGCCCCCATGGCTGGTCGTCTGGGCATGGACGATGTTCGCCACCAGTTTGAGGATCTGGGATTTCGGTACCTTCATCCGGTCTACTACAAGGAAATCAAGGAGGCCACGGAGAGAATACAGGGCGAGCACCACGAGAGCCTGAAACAGACCCAGGACACCATCAAAAGCGCGCTGGAAGTTGATGGAATAAAGGCCGAGGTGATAGGCCGGACCAAGCAGCCTTACAGCACCTACAACAAGATGAAGGCAACACATAAACCCTTGAACCAGCTGACCGACGTTCTGGCTCTCAGAGTGATAGTGGAGGATGTTGACACCTGCTACAGAGCACTTGGCGTCATCCACAACACCTACAGGCCGATGCCCAATTCGTTCAAGGACTATATCGCCATTCCCAAAAAAAACGGCTATCAGTCCTTGCACACGGTTCTCTTCGGTCAGCCCTCGGAGAGTGCCCGAAGCACTCCCATGGAGATCCAGATACGGACGCGACTGATGGACGATATGGCCTTGAAGGGCATTGCCGCCCACTGGCTTTACAAGTCCAGAAACAGCCCGTTTCCGGATAGCCACATTCGAGTTGGCGATCTGGTACAGAAGATCAAGACGTTGCAGGAAAGGTCCAACGACCCGACCGAGTTCATCGATGACCTTCGAACCGACTTGCTGGGAGACGAGGTGTATGTATTCTCGCCGACCGGAGAGATTATCGATCTGCCGCCCGAGGCCTCTCCAGTGGATTTTGCCTATGCCCTCGATCCAGAGCTCGGCAACAACTGCGCCAGCTGCCGTATTGATCGCCATGTCGCGCCCCTGTCGACTCCTTTGTCGAGCGGCCAGACCGTCGAAATCATTACCTCAAAGGATGCCATTCCGCGAGCGGAATGGCTGTCTTTTGTGGTTACCGGCACCGCCCGGTCTCACATTCGTTACGCCCTGAAACACCTCCAGCGGTCGAGTAGCGTCGCTTTCGGGCGAGACCTGTTGCAGCGTTCTCTGGAGAACTTTGATCTGGCTGTCGAAGACCTGCCGGCAGATCTTCTGGCTCTGGTGCTTAAAAAACTCCAGGCCTGCGATCTTGATGATCTGTTCTATCAGATTGGCATAGGAGACAAGTTGCCTTATTTTGTCGCCAGAACCCTGGCACTACAGGCGGACAGCCCCAACGTCCTCAAGGATGGCGTGCTTTCGCTGGCCCACTCAGGTCCCATCACCATTCGCGGCACCGAAGGCGTGGTGGTAGAGTTTGCCGAGTGTTGCCGCCCCATTCCGGGAGATCCGGTTATGGGGCACATCAAGGCTGGCTCCGGAATCGTCATTCATGTTGAAACCTGTAGCCGGATGAATGCCATTCGAAGGGCCGAGCACGAGATTCATCCGGTTCGATGGATGCCGGATCCGGGGGCGCATTTCTCAGTAGCACTGGAAGTTGAAACTCGGCATCGAAAGTCGTCCATTTCCGAACTGGCAGCTGCAGTCAGCGAAGCCGACTCGGCAGTCGAGAGAGTAGAACTCAAAGAGGAGGCGGTGGGCATGGCCTGCATAGCCATTATCATGAAAGTGAGCGACCGAAAACATTTGGCCACCGTGATCAAAAATCTGCGCAATGTAAAGGATGTCGTGCACATTCGACGGCCTCGATAGATTTATACCGAAAACATACCGAAAGTATACAAGGACCACAAGGAGGCGGCCATGAGTTCCCCCATTGTTATTCATACAGACCAGGCCCCTGCGGCTCTGGGCACTTACAGTCAGGCCATTCGGGTTGATTCGCTAGTTTTTTTGTCAGGCTCGCTCGGCATGGACCCCCAGACCCTGGAATTGGTTGAGGGCGGAATCGAAGCTCAGGCCGAGCAGGCTTTTCGCAACATGGAGGCGGTGGCGAGAGCTGCCGGCGGGAGCCTGGCCGACATGGTCAAGATGACGGTATTTTTGCAGGACATAAAGGACTTTCAGGCCTTCAATCAAGTGATGGCCCGTTGTTGCAAGCCCCCTTATCCGGCGCGTTCGGCCTTTCAGGTGGCCGCTCTGCCCAAAAATGCGGCCGTGGAGATAGAAGCTGTATTGGCTTTATGAGCCAACTGGAGGCCTGCAAGGAAATACTCACGGCGAATATGGGTATTCCTTCGGGAGTCATTGCATTACTCGACAAACTTGATATTCACACGGCCAGGGATCTGCTTCTGTATCTGCCTGTTCGTTATCAGAACCGAGTCGATCGAGTAGCTGTTTCAAACCTTGAACCAGGTGTCGAAGCTCTGGTGTCTGGAACCATCGCCAATACTTACTATGTCGGTCGCAGTCGACGGATTTTTGTATGCCGGCTGGAGGATGAAACCGGCCAGCTTCATGTGCCCTTCTTTCATTTTTATCCCGGGCAGGCGGCCAGATTTGAAAAAGGCGGAAGCCTGACCTGTTTCGGCCGAGTCAGAGAGAGCACCAGAAGCGGAGAGCTGGAAATGGCTCAGCCTGAATACAGGCTGCAGGCTGACTACAGCTGGACCAAGGGCAAGCCGGTGCTTACTCCGGTCTACAGGGGTGTCAGAAGTCGCGATCAGACCGGTTTGCGATCGGCGATTTCGAAAGCACTCCGCATCCTCGGCGAAGAGGACGAAGACTCCACCGATTCGCTCTTCTCGGCAAAGGAACTGCCGGGTCTGGCGAGTGCCCTTCACATCATTCATCTGCCGCCCCTGGAGGACCAGGCCGGGTTGTCCGGTTCGCTCAAAAAGGCTTACCAGCGACTTGACTGGGAGCAGATTCTGGCTCGTATGCTGGTTGGTCTTCAGCTGAAAGACGCCCGAATGGTTGGCAAGGCCCGAAGGGTTGAGCCAAAGCGCGAGGTTGTCGATGCCTTTCTGGCAAGGCTGCCCTTTCAGCCAACAGGTGCCCAGCACCGGGAGATCGACTCGCTGTTAAAGGAGCTTGCCCGCCCTTATCCGATGAGGCGATTGCTGCAGGGGGATGTCGGATCCGGCAAAACCCTGGTCGCCACGGCGGGCCTGCTGGCTGCCGTGGAATCCGGTGCTCAGGCAGCCTTGATGGTTCCGACAGAGATTCTGGCACAACAGCACCTGAACACGCTTCAGCAGTGGTCGTTGCCGGCCAAAGTGCTGACCGGCCGAACCACCGCCAGACAGAGACGCAGCCTGCTCAAGCAGTTGGCCGATGGCGAGCCCTGCATTGTGGTCGGCACCCACGCGCTGTTTCAGCAGGATGTTCAATTTGCCGACCTGGCACTGGTTGTCATTGACGAGCAGCATAAATTTGGTGTTCATCAGCGGCTGGCACTGTGGGAAAAGGGCGAACAGCCCCATCAGCTGATTATGACGGCAACACCCATTCCTCGAACGCTGGCGATAAATATCTACTCGGAGTTGGAGATCGGAGTACTGGACGAAATACCGGCCGGCCGTTCGCCAGTCACCACTGTTGCCATGTCAAAACGGCGCAGCCTGGAGGTGATGGAAAGAATAGGCAGGGCTTGCCGGCAGGGACAACAGGCTTACTGGATATGTCCCTTTATCGAGATTTCAGAAGAAATTGAGGAAGTTGCCGCCGCCGAAACAGTCGAAAGCGAACTCAGGGAACACCAGCCCTCTCTGCGAGTCGGGCTATTGCATGGCCGATTGGCGGGGGCAAAAAAAGAGGCTCTGATGAACGACTTTTGTTGTGGTGAGCTGGACGTACTGGTGGCCACCACTGTGGTTGAGGTTGGCGTCGATGTACCCAATGCCACCATCATGGTTATCGACAGCTCAGAGCGGCTGGGTCTTGCTCAACTCCATCAGCTGAGAGGCCGAGTCGGCCGCAGCGAAAAGCCCGGATACTGCATATTGCTATACGCCCCCCCGCTGTCGGAAAACGCCCGCAAAAGGCTGGCAGTCATGCGAAATACAACCGATGGCTTTGCGATTGCCGAACAGGACTTGAGGCTCAGGGGAGCCGGTGAACTGCTGGGTAGCCAGCAGACCGGCAGGGCAGACATGCGTCTTATCGAAAGCCTGATGGCCGAGGCGAGCAACCTGCCTTACCTGCAGAAGCTGGCACTCAAGAACAGGAGGCAGCCGGTCGCCAGAAC
>RKSB01000135.1 GCA_007571095.1 K189A clade bacterium
CTAGTAATCGCGAATCAGAATGTCGCGGTGAATACGTTCCCGGGCCTTGTACACACCGCCCGTCACGTCATGGGAGTGGGTTGCACCAGAAGTAGCTAGCTGAACCTTGCTTGCAAGGAAGGCGGTTCCCACGGTGTGATTCATGACTGGGACGAAGTCGTAACAAGGTAGCCGTAGGGGAACCTGTGGCTGGATCACCTCCTTAGTTCATAGAACGAGGAAACAAGCTGAAAGTCGACGTGTTTTGACACAGGATGCCGAAGGACTTTGGCGTCTGGTGCCCACACTGATAGCTTAGTACATCAATCCGTTATTCAGGGTTCATTAATGCGGGCCCTCAAGCCAGCCAGTAAACCAGCCAGTTTGTGATGGGGTCATAGCTCAGCTGGGAGAGCGCCTGTTTTGCACACAGGAGGTCGGCGGTTCGATCCCGCCTGACTCCACCAGCAGTGGTGGAAGTTGCATATCCCTGACAGGCTACGGAAAAATCCGAACTTCGCCCTTTGGGTGCCTCTGAAATCAGGTAATTTCACCTTTTTATTTTTATTCCCTTTTTAGCTGAAGGCTCTCTTTTTTATTCCCTTTATGGCTGAGGGCTCCGGCTGAAGGCTCTATTCCCTTTATGGCTGAGGGCTCCGGCTGAAGGCTCCTCCCTTCGGCTAAAATTTGGCTGAGGGCTCTCTATTCCCTTTATGGCTGAGGGCTCCGGCTGAAGGCTCTACTTTCTATTTTCTTTATGGCTGAAGGCTCTATTTTTCTATTCCCTTTTTTCTATTCCCTTTATGGCTGAGGGCTCCGGCTGAAGGCTCTACTTTTCTATTCCCTTTATGGCTGAGGGCTCTCTATTCCCTTTATGGCTGAGGGCTCCTCCCTTCTTTTATGGCTGAGGGCTCCGGCTGAAGGCTCTCTATACTTGCTGGCTGAGGGCTCTCTATACTTGCTGGCTGAGGGCTCTATTTTCTATTTTCTTTGGCTGAAGGCTCTCTATTCCCTTTATGGCTGAGGGCTCCTCCCTTCTTGGCTGAGGGCTCTCTTCGGCTAAAAGGAGCCTTCAGCCAGAAATGGAATGAAACCATGGAATAAAAAATGAAGCTTTTTCGGCGAAAAGCTCTGGTCGCCTCTGTTGGCTATGGCTTTCTTCGGCTCGGCGGTGCTCTGGTGAGCCTGTTGCCACCTCGGATATCTGCTCGTCTGGCGAGTTTTTTGGTGGCGAAGATTGGCCCCAGACTCAGTCGGCACAGATGGGTTCTGGCCAATTTTTCCCTGCTGTTTCCAGACAGAAAAGCCGCCGAAATAGAGGCGATGGCCAGAACAAAGTGGAGGAACATGGGGTATGTTGTCGGCGAACTGCCACATCTGTCCAGGCTGGCGCGAGATCTGGCAGCATCCAGAATTGACCATTATGGTGTCGCAGAGGTTCTGGCTACAGGCAAGCCGAGCATCTATATCTCTGCCCACATTGGCAACTGGGAAATTCTGGCCAGAGCCTTCGCAGCCATCGGAGTGCCGCTGGCCTCGGTACACCAGCCAGTAGCTGCGTCGGCAACAAACCGATTGTTGCACCATTACCGAGTATCAGGGCTGGAAAATATTCGCCTGCTTCCAAGAGACGGTGTCAGCCGCAACCTGATTGAGCATTTGCAGGATGGCTGGAGCCTGCTGTTTCTACTGGACACTCGAATGAAGCACAAGGGAGCCAAACCGGTCAACTTCTTTGGCCACGATATGCAGGTCAGCACTCTGGCCGCAAAACTGGCATGGCGCTTTGACTGTGATCTGGTACCCACTTTCTGCAAGCGCCTGCCTTCGGGCCGGCTGGTTCACGAAATTCACTCCAGAATACCTGTTCCGACAAAGGAGAGCGCCAATCGGGCAGACTGGGTTCTGGCCGTCACTTCACTCATTTATTCAAAGCTTGAATCAGAAATTCGTCAGGACATTACCAGTTGGCTGTGCACCAGCCGGCGTTGGGATAAAAGCGTGTATCGTCAGAACAACATCAAGTTCCGGTGACTCAAAGGCACTTTGCTCACAAGTTTGAGAGAGGAACTCACAGGATGTTCGACTCCTCAAGCCGCCTGTGATTCTCCCGTTGAACCGCTTCTTAAGGTTGCACTACTCGGCTTTCGCCGATGCAGACAGTCCAGACTATCAAGGGTCGAATCGGCTCTTTCAGGGCCGTGTGCCCATCCGTGTTCTGAAACCGGACGAGTGAAGAGCCTTGTCATTTGAGGATGATTTTGTATTCTATTGCCCCGTACAAGACCCGAATAAACAGCCTGATATTCTTGCAAGGCAGAAGGTTTTCGGGCCTGTAGCTCAGTTGGTTAGAGCGCACCCCTGATAAGGGTGAGGTCGGAAGTTCAAGTCTTCCCAGGCCCACCGCCTTGCTGAAATCCGTCTTATACAGGCTATTCTGTAATCTTTACGGGTCTTCTTGACCTCGATTTATCGAGCTTTTCCGCCGTGATATTCTTTGTCAGAAAAAACAACCCTCTTATCAAGTGAGGCCGCCACAAGTATAGAGTGAGGCCGCCGCAAGCCTTCAGGAGTAGTCATGGAACTCGTTCAGCAGATAGTCATTCCAGCCCCGTCTGATCGAGTTTGGGATGCCCTCAATAGCCCTGAAATGCTGCAAAAAAGCCTGCCTAACTGTGAGTCCTTCGAGCCCAACGAGGAGGGTGGTTTTGATGTCCTCATACGCGCTCGGGTTGGTCCGGTGAGTGCCCGCTTTTCAGGAACAATTCAGCTTTCCGATGTTGTTCTCGGGCAATCGTACAGGCTTACAGGTTCCGGCAAGGGCGGTGTTGCCGGCCATGCCAAGGGCAGCGTGAAGGTTGACCTTGAAGCTGTCGATGCTTTCTCTACTCGAATGCAGTACAGTATTCAGGCAGGCGTCGGCGGCAAGCTGGCCCAGGTCGGCTCTCGGCTGATCAGCGGTGCTGCCCGCAAGATGGCCGGTGATTTTTTTACTCGTTTTGTGCGCCTGCTGTGTGATGATGAGTCCTTGGAAGTGGTCCTGGAAACAGTAGAGTGAAGTCATCAGGGAGGAAAAGTGAGAAGAGTTAGCATTCAATTACAAGTCAACAACAAATCGGTCAAGGCGGTCTGCCCAGCCAATGCGACTCTTGCGACCCTGTTGCGTGAACATCTGGGGCTGACGGGCACGCACGTTGGTTGTGACACCAGCCAGTGTGGTGCCTGTGTAGTGCATTTGAACGGTGTTTCGGTAAAAGCCTGTACGGTACTGGCGGCTCAGGCGAACGGCCCGGAGGTGGTGACTATCGAAGGCATCGGAAGCGACAAGCTGCATCCGATGCAGCAGGCCTTTCGAGAGCATCACGGCCTGCAGTGCGGGTTCTGTACACCCGGCATGATCATGTCGGGTATCGATATGGCCAACCGTGGCCAGGCCACGACCGAGGCCGAAGTCAGAAAAGGGCTCGAAGGCAACATCTGTCGTTGCACCGGCTACCACAATATTGTTCAAAGCATTCTGGCAGGTGCCGGCAAGATGCAGTCCGGCGAAGGAGCATAGGAAGAGGCATAAAAAGAAGTACAGGAGGAGTGGAAAGTGGCTGATCAGTCAATTGGACAGAGAGTTTTACGCAAGGAAGATGCGCGCTTCATTGCCGGAAAGGGGCGTTACACCGATGACATTAACCTGAGAGGGCAGGCCTATGCCTGTTTTGTGAGGTCTACTGTAGCCAGAGCGGGCATTGCTTCACTGGACCTGACCGCCGCCGAATCTGTCGAGGGTGTCATCGCTGTTTTGACCGGCCGCCAGATCGCCGAAGACGGCCTGGGAACGCTACCCTGTGGCTGGATGATTCACTCGAAAGACGGCAATCCGATGAAGCAGCCTGCTCATCCGGTGATGGCGGCCGATTCGGTGAATTATCTGGGTGAGCCGATTGCCCTCGTTGTTGCCGAAACTTACCAGATCGCCAGAGATGCCGCCGATCTGGTTGTTGTCGACTATGACGAAAAACAGGCCGTCTCTGACGTTACGCTTGCTCAAGCACACGATCAACTGTACGAGGAAGTGCCTCGTAATACGGTTTACGAATGGGAACTCGGCGACCGTGAAGCCACCATGGCAGCCATCGAAGGCGCGCACCATGTAACGCGAATAAAAATCAGGAACAATCGCCTGATACCCAACGCCATTGAACCGCGTGCCGCCATCGCCGACTTCAATCCCGCAACCGAGGACCTGACCCTCTATGTCACCAGTCAAAATCCGCATCTGGTGAGGTTGATTCTGACCGCCTTTATTCAGCTTGCACCTGAACACAAGTTGCGAGTGGTCGCACCGGATGTCGGCGGCGGCTTTGGCTCCAAGATCTTCGTATATTCCGAAGAAACGGCATTGTCGTGGGCTTCTCGACGTCTTGGCATGGCCATCAAGTGGACGGCAGAGCGCTCTGAATCCTTTCTGGCCGATGCTCATGGCAGAGACCACTACACCGAAGCCGCCCTGGCGATGGATGATGAAGGCCACTTTCTGGGCTTGCACGTGAAGACTCAGGCCAACATGGGAGCCTACCTGTCTACTTTTGCCTCTTCGGTACCCACCTATCTGTACGGTACTCTGCTGGCCGGCCAGTACAAGACTCCTGCCATCTATGTCGAAGTGGATGCGGTTTTAACCAATACCGCTCCTGTCGATGCCTATCGAGGTGCAGGCCGGCCTGAAGCCACCTATGTACTGGAACGAATCGTCGATGTGGCCGCCGGCGAAATGAATCTGTCGCCGGTAGAAATACGTCGTCGTAACTTCATCACGAATTTTCCCTATGCGACACCGGTCGCACTTGAATACGACACAGGCGACTATGTGCAGACACTGGACAGAGTGCTTGAACTGGCAGAATGGAGTTCTTTTGAGGCCAGAAAAGCCGAGTCGGAAAGTCGAGGCAAGCTCCGAGGCATTGGCCTGTCCTGCTACATCGAGGCCTGCGGCCTTGCACCTTCGCAGGTTGCAGGGGCATTGGGTGCCGGCGTCGGGCTGTGGGAATCCGGCGAAATTCGTTTTAACCCCACGGGCAGCGTGACTGTACTAACCGGCACTCACAGTCATGGCCAGGGCCACGAAACCACTTTCGCCCAACTGGTGTCCGATCGCCTGGGTGTACCTATCAACGATATCGAGGTAGTGCATGGCGATACCAGTCGGCTGGATTTCGGGTTGGGCACCTACGGCTCCCGTTCTATTGCAGTCGGCGGTTCGGCCCTGGCGACTGCCAGCGACAAGATTGTCGAGAAAGGCCGCAAAATAGCCGCTCACCTGATGGACACTTCGCCGGAGGAGGTTGATTTTGAGGGAGGTGTTTACACGGCCAGGCAAAGCAACCTGAACAAAACCATTCAGGAGATCGCCTTTGCCGCCTATGTGCCCCACAACTATCCTGAAGGGCTGGAGCCGGGCCTGGCGGAAAAGGCTTTTTACGATCCCGACAATTTCACCTTTCCGGCAGGGGCCTATGTCTGTGAGGTGGAAATAGACCCACAAACAGGCGTGGTGACTATAGCCAGATTCTCGGCCGTTGACGATTTTGGCAACATCATCAACCCGATGATCGTTGAGGGTCAGGTTCATGGCGGCCTGGCTCAGGGTATCGGCCAGGCCCTGCTGGAAAACTGTGTCTATGATTCCAACGGTCAGCTGGTTACCGGCTCCTATTTCGATTACTGCATGCCTCGTGCGGATGACCTGCCGAGCTTTCAGGTTGATCTGGAGGTGACTCCCTGCACGCATAATCCGCTGGGTGTCAAAGGGTGCGGCGAAGCCGGTGCCATCGGTTCTCCACCTGCCGTAATCAATGCAGTTGCCAACGCTCTGGGTGTGCGCGATTTCGATATGCCGGCGACACCGGAAAAGGTCTGGCGGGCTGCCGCCGGTTCCTGAGCAGAGCTTTATTCAAGGAGACGGAGACAAGACATGTATGAATTTGATTACCACAAACCAGCCAGTCTGGCCGAGGCACAATCGCTTTTTGAAAAGGCCGACGAGGGCTTCTATCTGGCCGGCGGCCACACGCTGATTCCGTCCCTGAAGCAACGTCTCCTGATGCCGAGCGATGTTATTGATCTGGCGGGTATTCAGGAACTCAAAGGCGTCAGCAAAGAGGGTTCCAGCCTCAGAATCGGTGCTCTGACCACCCATGCCGAGGTCGCCACCAGTCCGATGGTTCAGGCACACGCACAGGCCCTTTCCGAACTGGCCGGCAGCATCGGAGACGACCAGGTTCGTCATCGTGGCACAATCGGCGGGTCGGTTGCCAACAATGATCCGGCGGCTGACTATCCCGCCGCTCTGCTCGGCTTTGGTGCCACCGTTCATACAGATTCAAGGACAATTTCGGCCGATGACTTCTTCGTCAACATGTTTGAGACAGCCCTCAAGGCAGGGGAACTGATTACTGCTGTTTCTTTTCCCGAGCCGTTGAGTGCCTGTTATCAGAAATTTCCCAATCCAGCCAGTCGTTACGCCACTGTTGGTGTCATGGTAGTTCGGCAGGATGCTGGTGTACGGGTTGCTGTTACCGGTGCTGCCCCCTGCGTCTATCGGGCGACAGCCTTTGAGGAAGCATTATCCGCCGCCTTTTCACTCGATTCTCTCGACGGTGTTGAACAGGGCCCCGAAGGCCTGCTGGATGATATACATGCAAGTGCTGAATACCGGGCACACCTCTGCGGCCTGATGATCAGACAGGCAGTCGCCTCAATGGTCTGACGACCTTCAGCTTTTTCGGCATCCACTGTTCCAGCGAGCTTGCTTGCAGGCCAAGGGAAAAATCTCGATTTCGCCACCTGAATGCCC
>RKSB01000141.1 GCA_007571095.1 K189A clade bacterium
CCTGGTGCCCGATTTCTATCCAATCGTTAACCACTTGCAGCCCGACTCGCTCAAAATTCTGCTGGACAAGGACGGGCTTCCTCAGGCTCTTTGTCTCTGCGCCGAACAGGACAAGCCTTTTAGAACAGACGTATGGTTGAACGACCGAAGCGTTTTCTTTGGGCTCTTTGATATCGCCGACTGCTTCGACGGTGCATCCGTCTACGCAGTTGATTGCGCTTGTTGGCCAGCCACTTATGGCGACGGGAGGTGGGCACGCCTTCGGATTTTTCGTGGGCAAACGCCTCCTTGTAGGTGAGAAAATCCTGATAGGCCTCAAGTTCGTGCTTCAGTTCTCGTACGATCAACTCAATCATGATGGCGTCGTCGAGAAAGCCAAGAACCGGTACTTCGTCGTGAATCAGGTCCGCAGGTTCGATGAAGTAGGTGAGTACCGAGAGTACATTCAGTCGATCATCGCCGGTCAGGTTCCAGTCTTCGTCTCGCAACATCAGTAGCAGCAGTTCGAGGCTTCGTAACCTCTGCTCCACAAAGACGGGTACTCTGGTTTTCTTGGCGTGATTCAACAGTTCTTCGGCTTTTTGCAGAAGTTGACTCTCGACTACGGCTTTTACCGCTTTTTGTGCTTGCGCAATAATGTCCTGAAAATACTTCAGGTCCTCATCTTCAAGCTGGATGCTAATTCTCATGCTGGAACCAATGTGTTTTCAATGTGCTTTGGCCTGATAGTCGGCTTCTTCAAGGGCAGGGGTCGCTCGTTCGGTCTCGTTCGTTTACCCTCGCCGAATTCAAGACAACGACAAGGGCTTTTTTTCGGAGGGTCCGGTCAATATTTTAACCCATAGTCACGAATTCTTCGGCCAGCGTCGGATGAACTCCGACAGTGCTGTCAAAAACCGCCTTGGTAGCCCCTGTCTTGAGGGCGATGGCTATACCCTGAATGATTTCACCGGCATCGGGGCCAACCATGTGTACGCCGACGACTCGATCCGAGGCTTTTTCGACAATGACTTTGAGGAATGTCTGTTCGTCGGTTTGAGTCAAAGTGTGTTTCAGGCACTTGAAGGTCGAGGTGTGGACTCGAATCTGGTCATATCTTGCTCTGGCCTCGTCTTCGGTCAAGCCTACAGAGCCTATATTGGGATGGCAAAAGACCGCTGTCGGTATGTTGTCGTAATCCAGCGTGCCGAGTTCATCAAGGGCCATTATTTTGGCCACCACTTTGGCCTCTGCAATGGCCACTGGAGTCAGCTGAACCTTGCCAATGACATCGCCTATGGCATAGATGTGAGGTACGTTCGTCTGATAATGCTCGTTGACTGCTATGGCACCTTTTTTATTGAGTTCAACGCCGGCACTGGACAAATCCAGATCGGCTGTTCTGGGTCTTCTGCCGGTGGCGTACATCACCTTGTCAACGTCGATTGACGGCTCCTTGTTCAGCACCACAGAGAAACCGGAATCGGTTTTTTCGATGCTTTCAACTCTGGCACCGGTTTTTATCACCACCCCTTTCTTGCTGAGTTCAGAGTAAACATGCTCGCCGACAGCACGGTCAAAATTGCGCAGAATGACATCGCCTCTGTATAAAAGCGAGACGTCGCACCCGAGGCCGCAAAAGATGCTGGCGAACTCCACCGCTATGTAGCCTCCACCGACCACAGCAATTGACTGGGGCAGGTTTTCCAGGTGAAAGGCCTCGTTGGAGGTGATGACCCATTGGTGACCGGGGATGGGTGGTACCCACGGCCAGCTGCCGGTTGCAATCAAAATTTTGCTGGCTCGATAAACAGAATCACCGACTGAAATTTCGTGGGCACTCAGGAAACGTGCCTTTCCTTGCAGGCAGACGACTCGATTTTTTCCAAGAATATCCTTGTACACATTGTTCAATCTGTGAATTTCCTGATTTTTGTTCTTTATCAGGCGAGTCCAGTCAAAATCCGGAGTCGAGTCCAGTTGCCAGCCATAGTTGACCGAGTCGACAAAATCTTCGTGATAATGGGCGGCGTAGGAAAAGAGCTTTTTGGGTATACAACCCAGATTGACGCAGGTACCACCAAAGTCACTGCTCTCAACAATGCCTACCCTGGCTCCGTATTCCGACATCAGGCGGGCGGCCCTGACTCCGCCCGAACCTGCACCTATGACCAGCACATCAAAATCAGTCAAGACGTCTCCCTTTTTTGAAAACCCCTGCTCGACAGCTCAAGAAGAGTTCGTGTCCATTCGTTCATTTAACAAGTGGTACTTCGAAGAAAGCTTTGCTCGCTGGTCACTACAGCCTATCAGGCCATCTTCCATCAGCCGAATCACGCTGGCAAAAACCGATAGCGAGGCTGCCGGATGAAGAGATCGGGGATGGTCCTTGTATATCACTTCAACAATGTCCCTAATACTGTTGTTGCCTGCCCGCATAAGCTGCAGAATGGATTTTTCGCGGCCAATGCGGTGATCGATAAAGTTCTGTACGTGTTCTTCGGGGTCCAGAATGGCCGGTCCGTGGGCTGGCCAGTAGATTCTGTCTTTGCGTTCAAGCAATCGTTGCAGGCTGGCCATGTATTTGCCCATGTGTCCGTCGGGCGGAACTATGACGCTGGTTGACCAGCCCATGATGTGATCTCCGGTAAACAGTGCCTGCTCGCCGGTGAGCGAGTAACACATGTGATTCGAGGTATGTCCCGGCGTATAGACGCACTCTACTGACCAGCCGTCACCCTCAATCAGGTCGCCATCCTTGACCAGAATATCCGGCCTGAAATCCATATCACCCCCCTCTTCGACGACCACGCCCGACTCCAGAGCCCCTGAACCATGGGGGCCATAAGCGAAACAGGGTGCAGAAAAGTGGTTTTTCAGCAGCGCGACACCGGGCGAATGATCCTTGTGCGTGTGAGTGACGAATATGTGAGTCACTTCCTCACCCTTGTCTGTGAGTGCCTTGACCAGCGCATCAATGTGATCGGGCATCGCCGGCCCCGGATCAACGACAGCCACTCGGCCGGTGCCGAGAATATAGGTGTTGGTTCCGTAAAACGTAAAAGCAGACGGATTTTGAGCGACAAGTCTGCGAATATTCGGGGACAGAGTATCCATCCGACCATATTCGAAGGACATTTCACGCTGAAAGTTGATAGAAGCCACAGGCTCTTTTCCTTGTCACCAAGCCTCCAACTCTATTCTAGCAAAAAGACCGGGATTTCGGTTTTTTCTTTGCTACAGGCGAGCGGCAGGCTGTCTGGTTCCCCGGAGTCTTTTGCAACCAAGCCTCTTTTGGGCGGGCAGAGAGCTTTTTCAAAAGGTAACCACCCGCTCCGGTCGAGGCATCTGAACAAGAGTCCGGTGATGTAAGCCTCGACTTGCAAGTAAAATAAGACCCTGACGAACGGACTGCCTGAAGCTTAAAACCCTTGCTGACTCCGGATGCAATCTTTTTTGGTGTTTGCCTGCTGACCGGAGTGGTGTCCGGGTTTGTCGGCGGCCTGTTGGGTCTTGGCGGCGGCATGATCATCGTGCCGGTGCTGATTTTTCTTTACGACTTTTTTTTCGATGTGCCGAAGGCCGCCCACCTGGCTGTTGGAACATCTCTGAGTGTCGTCCTTCTGACTTCGCTGTCGGCGAGCTATACGCACTACAAAAAAGCGGCCGTCGACTGGTCGCCTGCCCGCCTCTGGGTCATACCCTTGATTGTGGGAAGCTTCAGTGCGGGCTTGCTGGCTGATTTTTTTACCGGACGCTGGCTGACAGTTGTTGTTGCCATCTGCATGATGGTTTTTGCGGGAATCTTCATTTTTAATCGCCGACTTCCTGCTCATCATCCTCGAACACCCGCCACTTCGGGTGTAGTCGCTGTCGCCACTGCAATTGGTTTGGTTTCCGGGCTGGCCGGTGTGGGTGGCGGCAACCTGATAGTACCCAGCCTTATTTACTGGTTGGGCCTTTCCTTCGTTTTTGCCGCCGCTTTGTCAAGCCTGCTGATTATTCCGGTTGCGTTTTTCGGAGCCCTGGGCTTTATCCTCTCCGGCTGGCTCGAACCGGGACGACCCCTGTACAGCCTGGGCTACATACATCTTCCTGCCACTTTTGCTATTGCACTCGGGGCGGTTTTGTTTGCTCCGGCCGGTGTCAAGGTTGCCTATCTTGCTCGCGACGGCACCCTCAAGACTATTTTTGCAGTCGTGTTGATGGGGGTTTCCTGCGGACTCCTGTGGTCCAGTTTCAGGGATTTTTGACCTTCTCCTTGCTCCGAAAATGCTGATAACCGGAATGACCGGAAAGGCAATATTCAGGGGATAACCGAATATTTTTTTCCTGGCAAACAGATCCAATGCAGTGAAGAGCCACTTTCAACTGTTTGCCCAGTTGCCGAATCTGTTCTCTGTGTCCGGGTGCTGCAGTAAAGCAGAGTTCGTAGTCATCGCCACCGGCGAGTGTGAGTTCTTTGGCGTTGCATTCCGGGTGGACCGAGAGAAACTCCCTGAGCTCGGAAGATACGGGTAATTCATTCAACTTTAACTCACCGCCCAGGCCGCTTGCAGTCAACAGGTGGCCAAGATCGGCGAGGAGTCCGTCCGAAATATCGATAGCCGCCGATGCCCTTCCAACCAGTGAAGTACCCAGTTCTATTCTGACATTGGGTTGGCAAAAACGTCTGATCAGATGATTGTGGGCTTTTGTTGAAATCCTGTCCTCGACACCTGCTTCTTTTTCTTTCAACAGGATCAGGCCGGCCGCCGCCTCGCCCGTATGTCCTGAAAGCCAGATATCGTCGCCGTCGGCGGCACCGCTTCGAGTCAGGGCCTTTCCCTTGTCCAGTTCGCCAAGTACGGTAACGCACAGGCTGTTCGGCCCCTCGCTCAAATCGCCGCCGACAAGAGGTGCTCGACAGGCCTTGATTACGTCCACGCAACCGGCAATCAGGTCGATGACCCACTGCCTGCTTCGGCTGGAGACAGCCAGAGTCATCGCCAGCGGCGAGGCACCCATGGCTGCCAGATCCGACAGTCCGGCACTCAGGCAGTGTCGAGCCGTTTCGGCGGCCGGCAGGAAAGCCGGATAATGGATATCGGAGACGAACAGGTCGCTTGAAATCACCAGTTCCTTGTTCGGGCTTAACGACAACACAGCGGCGTCATCTCCTATGGCCGGCAAGCTTCCGGCTGCCGAAGGCTGCTCTCGAAGGGCGTGCCTTATCTGTTGTATGAGGTCAAATTCACCCGAACTGGAGGGCGTTTGTCTGGTTGCCTGAATGTCGGGACGCACTTGTAACGCCAGCTTGTCCAGTACCGCATTGACATATCGGTAGCCCTGTTCGGCACCAAATGTTTTGGACAGCTTCACCGCCTCATCGATAATGACCGCAGCCGGAATCGACAGCTGGGTCAGCAGTTCGTAACTGCCCAGCCGAAGCAGTGCGAGTTCGACTTTACTCAGTCGATCGGGAGTGATGTTGCTGACGGGTGCAATCAGGCTGTCCAGTTCTGATACTCGCTCAAGAATGCCCGTCAGCAGGGCAGAAAAATATTCGAGGTCGGCTTCCTGAAGCCTGTCTTGTGCAGACTCTCGGTACTGTGCCTTCAGTTCCGCCGGCGTTGTGCCGGCTATCTCCCATTGGTAGAGGGCTTGCATGGCCAGTCTTCTGGCCAGGTGGCGAGCGTGAGCAGGAGTTTGAGTGGCCATGGATTCTGTGTTCAACGAATGAGTTCAGGCTGTTGCCGGCATTTTTTCGCCAGGCGTTTTACCAACTTCCGCCCTGTTCGCTCTCCACCAATCGTGCCGGCAGGCCTGGTCCGGTGCCGTCCACCAGCCGAATCATTCTCAAGGCTGCTTCTGCCGTCTCCGCACCCTTGTTGCTCGCTGGTCGGGATGGATCCAGCTGTGCCAAAGGCGTTGATCGGGCACTGGCCTGATTTCGGTTGTCGACGGTCAGAATGCCGAATAATACCGGGCAACAAGGTCTGTCCTCGGAGTTGAGGGCAGAAGGCCCTGGCGAGTTCATTTTTTGCAACCCATCGACACAGGCACGGCATACATAATCAAAATGAGGCGTTTCGCCTCGAATGACAGCACCCAGCGTGATGATTGCCCGAGGCTTCAGACGTCGATGCGCCAGCTCGGCCGCAAAAGGCACCTCAAAAGCACCTGGTACCCTGAGAGTTACAATGTCTTTTTCGGCAATGCCTGCTCGAGTCAGGGTTTGCAGGGCGGCATTGAGCAGGTTATCGGCGATTTCGGGGTAGAAGTCGGCCACTATGATGGCAATGATCGGAAAACCATCCTTGTAGGGTCTGATGTCTTCGGGCATGTTCCTGTGGGTGGCGGTTGCCCTCGAATTATAGCATTGGGGGTTTATCCGGCTGTTGCCAGAGGGTGAGCAAGAATGCGAATGTCTTTGCCGATTTGCGAGACTTCCCGAATCTCGAGCCGCAGCCGGTTTGCCAGCTTGTCGATGGTTTTAAGCTCGAGCAGGCCAAGGCCCGTGTGTCCCAGCAGCGAAGGTGCCATATAGAGGACGATCTCGTCTACCAGACCGGCTTCCAGAAAGGCACCTGCCAGTCGTGATCCCGCTTCCACCAGAAGCTCGTTACACGAGTAGTCGGCGGCCAGCCGAGCAAGCACTCGCTCGGGTCTCCAGTCGTCATCGACCAGTAGTTCCACGTTTTCGGGAGTATCGACCAGAGGCCGAGTGGTCAGCCACAGGCTTTGCCCGGGACCCTGAAAAACACGGGCTTTTTTGCTGATTTGATTTCTTCGGTCAAGCACCACTCGAAGGGGCTGTCTGAGACCATTCGCCCAGACCGGATGCTTGCAGGCAAATCGGGAA
>RKSB01000052.1 GCA_007571095.1 K189A clade bacterium
CTTGAATATGTGGATAAAGCCTGCACAGAGGGGCAAACCACCAGTGCAACGGTTGAACGCGGGCTGGGCGGCTTCAGGGAAGCCTGGCAGGAAATGTTCCTCCATACCAGAAGGGCAGGCCGAAAGCCTGTCCGCACAAGGACAAGCTGAAAATCTTCTGCAGCCGGCAGCAGTACAGGACTCTGGCATTCTGTATCGGCAATGGGTTTATAATCAGAATTGCCGAAGCCTGCAAGCAAGCAGTCTCGGAGTAATAGTTCGGGGTAACGAGTATGAACGAGTATGCACAACTGGCGTTGAGCGGTGTGCTCTTTGTGGCCAGTCACATTGCCATCGCCACTCCGGTCATTCGGACACCTCTGGTCAATCGCATCGGCGAAAAGGTCTATGTAGCAGCCTACAGCCTGCTTTCGCTGATTCTGATCAGCTGGCTGGTGTCCTCTTACAACCAGATTGCAGGCCGTATATTCCTGTGGGAGCCAGGCATCTTTTCGCACCTGGTGCCGGTACTGCTGATGCCGGTTGCCCTGTTCTTCGTGGTGTGCGGGCTTTTGACTCCCAATCTGAGCCAGTATGGCGGCGAGAGATTCCAGAACAGGGCCGATTTGGTGCAGGGTATTTTTCGAATTACTCGCCATCCGGTGCAGTGGGGAATATTGCTCTGGGCATTCAGCCATTTGATAGCCGCCGGCGATCTGGCCGGCCTGTTGTTTTTTGGTGCGCTGACGGTGCTGTCTGGCCTGGGGTCGGTCGCCATGGACTTCAAGAAGCGAAAGACCCTCGGCGACAACTGGGAAAAATTCAGCCAGGCCACCTCTCTGGTGCCCTTTGCCGCCATTGTCGATGGCCGACAGAAGCTGGTCTGGTCTGAATTCAGGCTCCTGTGGGTGGCCATCGCTCTGGTGAGCTATCTGGTGCTTTGGTGGGGCCACTCTTACCTGGCCATTGGTCATCTGCTGATTCAGCCGTTTGGCGGCTGACTGGTAACCTCTGGATAATTTCTTACAAACGGAATCCTCTTTATGTCAAAAGAAAACAAAAATCTGGTCACCCTGTCGGTAGACAATCACATTGCCGAAGTCAAACTCAATCGCCCCGAAAAGTACAATGCCCTGAACCCTGCCATGATCGAGGCCATTATCGATACCGGTCGGGCCTTGAGAGAAAACGAGGATGTTCGAGCGGTCATTTTGTCGGGAGAGGGTGCGGGTTTTTGTGCAGGGCTTGATATGGAAGCCTTTCAGGGCATGCGGTCGGCGAGTGCAGGCGAGACTTCTGATTCGATCTTTTTGCCCGTTGACGGAAGTCATGCCAACATGCCCCAGTACACAGCCTACGTCTGGAAGGAAATGCCCGTACCTGTCATCGCCGCCCTTGATGGTGTCGCCTATGGCGGCGGGCTGCAAATTGCCCTCGGTGCGGACATTCGAATTGCCAGCCCGACCAGTCGGCTGTCGGTGATGGAAATCAAGTGGGGCCTGATTCCGGATATGTCCTTTACTCAGACCATTCGTGATATTTTGCCGCTGGATGTGGCCAAGGAACTCATGTTTACCGGCCGAGTGATTTCCGCCGACGAGGCGCTCAAACTGGGTCTGGTCACTCGAATAGCCGACGACCCTCATGCTCAGGCGAGGCTTCTGGCAGAAGAGATTGCGAGCAAGAATCCGGATGCCGTTCGAGCGGCCAAGGCTTTGGTTGAACTTGCCTGGCACAGTGATGTAGCGGAAGGACTGGCACTTGAAGAAAAGCTCCAGTTTGAACTCATAGGTTCGCCCAATCAGCGAGAGGCGGTGAGGGCTGTTTTTGAAAAGCGGCCCGCTGAGTTTTCCTGACACAACAAACGGCTTCTCCATGCGTCATTTGATATTGAATTTTCGATGAGTTCGAGCATGAAAAAACGTTATTTGCAGGCGACTGCAAGGACATTCAAGCGGCAGATGCGACTGCTTCTGTTACCTCCGAAGTATTCTCGTTTAGATAACCGTCATTACAGGAACCGAATTTATGTCTATAAGTTTTGAAAACAAGGTAGCTCTGGTCACAGGTGCCGCCCGAGGTCTCGGCAGAGAACACGCCCTGGAACTCGCCCGGCGAGGAGCCAGACTGGTGGTCAATGATTTCGGCGGTGCCGTAGATGGTCAGAGCGCTTCTGAAACAGCCGTCGAACAGGTTGCCTCAGAAATCAGGACACTCGGTGCCGAGGTCATCGCCGACAGCGGCTCGGTCAGCCAGCCGGAGGATGCCGAAGCCATGGTCAAAAAAGCCGTCGATGCCTGGGGCAGGGTAGATATCCTGATCAACAACGCCGGCATTCTGAGAGACAAGAGTTTTGCCAAGATCAGCGCAGAAGAATTTGAAGGCGTGATCGCCGTGCATCTGCTCGGGTCTTTCTACTGCACTCGCGCAGCCTGGCCATTCATGCGCGAACAGGCTTACGGCCGCATCGTGATGACCTCGTCGCCTTCAGGTCTCTATGGCAACTTCGGACAGACCAACTATGGTGCCGCCAAGCTTGGGCTGGTCGGCTTCATGAATTCTCTCAAGATAGAGGGAGCCAAGTACAACATTCACACCAACGCCATAGCACCGGTGGCAACCACTCGCATGACCGAGTCGCTCATGCCGGAGCCTGTGTTGAAAAAAATGAAGCCCGAACTGGTAACCTCTGGAGTCGTCTTTTTGTGCAGCGAGCAGGCACCCAATGGAGTGATACTGCAAGCCGCCGGCGGAACTTTTTCAGTGGCCGCCGTCGTCGAGAACAAGGGTGTTGACCTGGGCGAAGACGCCAGTGCGGAAGATGTCGCCGAGCACTTTGAGCAGATCAGCGACATCAGCCAGGTCAAGCCGCGTTCGGGGTTGAGCCTGTAGTTGCCCGAAGCCTGACGGCTTCGGAGCCATTCGAAAGCGGTTTCGTCGATGACAGAAACCTTGAGGCTTTCGGTCGAAGGCCAGGGGTTGCACGAAATTACTGGTGTCATTCGGAACTGGCTGGCACGGCAGACTGTTTCGTCCGGTCTGCTGACCCTGTTTCTTCGCCACACTTCAGCCAGCCTGCTTATTCAGGAGAACGCCGATCCTTCGGTCAGACGTGACCTTGAGTGCTGGTTCAACCGGCTGGTACCGGAAGGGGACGACCTCTATACGCATACCCTTGAAGGACCGGATGACATGCCGGCTCATATCAAGGCCAGCCTGCTGGCTACTTCGCTGGCTGTTCCGGTGCTGAAAAAAGAACTGATGCTGGGTACCTGGCAGGGTATTTTTCTATGGGAACACAGGTACTTTCGAGGACATCGGGAGGTCGTACTCCACCTGCAAGCAGACGAAACTTAGCGGCCAGTGCCTTTTCGGACGGCGGATATACGTCTCTGGTGCTCTTGAGGGTCTGTAATCATGACTCCAAAATAATCAATCAAATCCTTCTGATAGCTGCTGATTTTGAGTCTGTTCATGGCTTTTTGTCCGGCATCGGATAGCAGGAACACAAAGATTTCATCGAGATTTCGGCAGTGTCCGAGGCTGGCTTTCATGTTTTGATTGACAAAACGGCAGGCCGCCTCCAGATGATTGTCGGTCAGGCCGAACTGTTCGGGCGATACCGTCAGCTGAATCCAGAGCAGGCTGATTTGTACATGGTAAAGGTCGGGGTCGAGGATTCGCTCAGTCACTTTGGACTGTTCAAGCATTTGCGCCATCACTTGATGTATAAGCTGGCGTGAACGCACCGGCAGAGTGTCGACTGCCATCCTCTGGTAAAATGATCGCTTCGATAAGCCCATTTTAGACTATTCGCAAGAGAGCAAGAATGTTTCCGGATCTTGCCTGGCCGTCTGCCAGCCTGCCCGCCGAAGCAGGGCTGTTACGCAAAGAGGTCAGGGCCTTTCTTCAACAGGTTTTGCCTGCCGGCTATCGCCCCAATTCCGACTTTGGCTCCGGCGGCGATGCAGCTTTCAGCCGCCAGCTTGGCCAGCAGGGCTGGATAGGCATGACCTGGCCCAAAAAATACGGCGGCCACGAGCGCAGTTTTTTTGAACGCTATGTGGTAACCGAGGAATTGCTGGCTGCCGGTGCACCTGTCGGTCACCACTGGATCGCCGACCGCCAGTCCGGCCCTCTGTTGTTGAAGTTTGGCACTGAAAAACAAAGGGCAACCTACCTGCCCGGTATCGCCGCCGGCGAAATCTTTTTTTCGATCGGCATGAGCGAGCCGGACAGCGGTTCTGACCTCGCCTCCATTCGTTCTCTGGCCAGGCCGGTGGAGGCGGGCTACCTGCTTAACGGCAGAAAACTCTGGACTTCGGGTGCAGACCACAATCACTACATGATTGCACTGGTCAGAACCGAACCCGGCAGCGAACGTCACGCCGGCCTGTCGCAGGTCATTCTTGACTTGAAGGCCGAAGGTTTAAGCGTTCGACCCATTCGATCCATGACCGGTCAATATCACTTCAATGAGGTTGTCTTTGAAGATGTATTTATTCCGCAGGAGCAGCTGGTCGGGAAACCCGGCAATGGATGGCATCAGGTTACCAGCGAACTGGGTTACGAGCGCAGCGGCCCCGAAAGGTTTCTCTCGACCTTTCGAGTGCTGGTTGAACTGGTTGGTTGCGCAAGTGAGGCTCACAGTGATCGAATGCTCATTTTGATCGGACGCCTGGTCGCACACCTGATGACTTTGAGAAGAATGTCGATTTCGGTGGCAGCCATGCTTGAAGCCGGCAACAATCCTGTCATCGAGGCCGCTCTGGTCAAGGAACTCGGCAACAATTTTGAAAAAACGATACCCGAACTGGCCAGACTGGCTCTGGAGGGAAGGGCATCGGGCCAAATGCAGGCAACTCTGGAAGACGCCCTTCTGCACATGCCTTCCTTCACCATTCGAGGAGGTACTCGAGAGATTTTACGAGGAATCATCGCTCGAAGCCTGGGTCTGAGATGACGACTGCCGACTCTTTAATCGCTGACACCCTGGACAGAATCCTGACGGCTCATGTTGACAGGACTCAGCTCGATGCAGTGGCTGATGGACGCTGGCCGACCGAGCTTTGGAACGCACTGGCGGAGACTGGCCTGGCGTTTGCCACTCATCATGAGGATTTGCCTCTGGAAGATGCCTATGCATCACTGACGATGGTTGGCCGGCATGCCGCACCTGTACCCCTGGCTGAAACCCTGGTAGCCGGAGAGTTGCTACGCCGGGCAGGCATGGAGATGGAGCCTCTGCCTTTTGGCCTGGCCTTTATCGACGAGAGCGCAATGCCTCAACAGGCGGACACTTTTACCGGCGTGTTGCAAGACATAGCCTTTGGTCGGCATCTTCAGCGGCTGATTCTGGTCGCTTCCGACGGTCGTCACTGGCTCCTCAGCGAGGTGGATAAAGCGACCGTGGAAGGGTGCATCAACATCGCCGGTGAACCGAGAGACAGGCTCGTATTCTCCCAGCCGGTCAAAGCCTTGCCCCTGAGCGGCCAGTCGACCGCCAGAACTTTTATGCTGGCCGCGTTGACTCGCGTGCTGATGATGGCCGGAGCCATCGAGTCGGTGCTTCGCATGAGTGTGCAGTACGCACTGGAGCGAGTGCAGTTTGGACGGCCTATCGCCCGCTTTCAGGCCATTCAGCAGCAGTTGGCGGCCAGTGCCGGCGAGGTGGTGGCAGCGTTACAGGCAGCACAGACCGCCCGGCTTGCCGTGAACTCTTCCCTGCTGCCTACAGAGATTGCCATCGCCAAGGCCAGAGTGGGCGAGGCGGCGGGCATCGTCAGCGAAATCGGCCATCAGGTTCACGGTGCCATCGGCTTCACCTATGAACACATGCTGCATTATCGAGTCAGACGGCTTTGGGCCTGGCGCGACGAACTGGGTCATGAAGCACAATGGCAACGTCTGCTCGGTCGTTTCGTGGTTGCCAAAGGGGCAGACTCGCTGTGGCAGTTCATTACCTCTCCGGAACCGATTGACCTTGAAGACCTTCACCCATGAGCAAGGCAGACGAAGAAGTACTCATTCTTGATTTCATTCGTAAAGAGGTGACCAGAGACCTGGAAGCCGGCCGCTATCAGCAGGTGACGACCCGTTTTCCGCCGGAACCCAATGGTTATCTGCACATAGGCCATGCCAAGGCCATTCAGTTGAGTTTCAGGATTGCCGAGCAGTTTGGCGGCAAGTGCTGGTTGCGAATGGACGATACCAATCCGGCCAGAGAGGATCAGATTTATGTGCAGGCGATTCAGGAAGACGTTCGATGGCTGGGTTTTGACTGGGAGGATCGCCTGAGTTTTGCTTCCGACTACTTTGAAAGGCTTTACTCGGCTGCTGAAACCCTGATTGACAAGGGTCTGGCTTATGTTGACAGCCAGAATTCCGAGACCATTCGAAGCCAGCGAGGCACACTGACAAGAGGCGGCGAGAACAGCCCCTGCCGAAGCCTTTCCGTGGCCGAAAATCGCGCGCTTTTTCAGGCCATGAGAGCGGGAGACTTTGGCGATGGCGAAAAGGTTCTGCGGGCCAAAATCGACATGCAGCACAGCAATCTGAGCATGCGAGACCCGGTGCTCTATCGCATTCGGCACTCAGTACATCACCGGACGGGCGACCAATGGTGCATCTATCCTCTATACGATTATGCACACTCCCTGTCGGATGCCTTTGAACAGATTACGCACAGCCTTTGCTCGCTTGAGTTTGCCAACAACCGAGTCCTCTATGACTGGCTGCTGGAGGCCACCGAAATGACCTGGCGTCCCCGTCAGATAGAGTTTTCCAGGCTGGAGATGGAACACACCGCACTCAGCAAACGCAAGC
>RKSB01000117.1 GCA_007571095.1 K189A clade bacterium
CACAAGTAAAAGCAGCCGCCGACAAGATAGGGGCCGAAGGCTACACCCTGGATGTATCCAGCGAGCAGGAGATAGCTGAACTGATTGAGCACACCACTCGCTCGCTGGGGCCCATTGATCTTTTTTGTTCCAACGCCGGCATTGCCATTGGCGGCGGAGCCGAAGTGGCCACCAGCCAGTGGCAAAAAATCTGGGACATCAACCTGATGTCGCATGTATGGGCAGCCCGCTACCTGCTTCCCAAAATGCTCGCAAGAGGCTTTGGCTATCTGATGAATACCGCATCAGCCGCCGGCCTGCTCTCCCAGATCGGCTCTGCCCCCTATGCAGTGACCAAGCACGCAGCCGTTGGTTTTGCCGAATGGCTGGCTATTACCTATGGCAAACGCGGCATTCGAGTGTCGGTTCTGTGTCCACAGGCGGTGCGCACCGCCATGACCGCCGACAATCAGGATGGCGTAGCCAGCATTGACGGCATGATGGAGCCTGTAGCAGTCGCCGATATTTGTGTGGAGGCCATAGACAGGGAGGACTTTCTGATCCTGCCCCATCCCGAAGTCAGGGAATACATTCAACGCAAAGCCGGTGATTACTCACGCTGGATTCGGGGTATGCAGCGACTACAGGATCACTACTCAAGCTAGTGTTGCCGAGCCTGCCGAAAGAGGCTTTTCAGTTTCTGAAACGGCAACCGTAGAAGCAAAAGCAGAATCGCAACAGTCGAGATCAGAACAAATTCTCCGTAGTCGCTTCGTACCTGCAGGAAAAAATGCACCAGAGCCACGCCGGTAACCAGATAAATCAGCCGATGCAGCCGGCTCCAGTTTCGGCCCAGCCGACGCCGCCAGCCAGCGGTCGAGGTAATCGCCATGGGCACAAGCATCAAAAAGCCCAAAACCCCGAGAATAATGAAGGGGCGTTCCAGAATATCTGAGAGCAGAACCTCCATGTTAAGGCCACTCAGAACGACAGTGTAGAGCACCATGTGCAGACACACACAGGCAAAGGCCCACAAACCGAACAGACGTCTGTAACGAATCAATCGAAGCCGAGGTACTCGGCGGTTCAGCGGTGAAATCGCCAAGGTAACGATAATGCCGATCAAGGCCCACTGCCCCAGATAAGACATCAACTCCTCTGCCGGATCAGCCCCCAAGGCTGTGAAGTCGCCGGTTGCACTTCTGATTATCAAAACCAGCGCGTAAATCAGGGGCATGGCCGCCACAAGGTGTAGCAACAGCCTTGGATAGACTGAATTCAACAGCACGAGCGAAGGCGACGGACTAGAAGAATTTTCTCAAATCCATGCCCTGATAAAGCGCGGCGACCTGTTCGGCGTAGCCGTTAAAAGGCAATGTGGGTATCAGGTTGCTTCGAAACCAGGGACTCGGCAGTCTACGCTCCTGCTTTTGACTCCATCTGGGATGGTCTACTGAAGGATTGACATTGGCATAGAAGCCGTATTCGTGGGGAGCAGATTTGACCCATGTTGTTTGCGGCATGGTTCGCCTCAGCCGAATGCGGACTATTGACTTGATGCTCTTGAATCCGTACTTCCAGGGAACCACCAGCCTCAAGGGCGCGCCATTTTGAGGAGGCAGGGTGTTGCCGTACATACCGACTCCCATGAAGGCCAGATCATTCATCGCCTCATCGAGCCGCAGGCCTTCAACATAAGGATATTCAATGGCCTTGAATGCAGAACGCTGGCCGGGCATGCTTTCCGGCCGGTAAAGAGTGGTGAACTCGACATACCGGGCATCGCTGTTGGGTTCGAAACGTTTGAGCAGGCTGTTCAGGGGAAACCCGACCCAGGGTATCACCATACTCCAGGCCTCAACACACCTCAGGCGATAAATCCGCTCCTCAAGCCGATGAGGCTTCAGCAGGTCTTCCAGAGAAAGCCTGCCCGGCCGCCCTACTTCGCCGTCAATGACCACCGACCAGGGATCGGTGACAAAATTCCTGGCCAGCTTGTAGGGATCTCCCTTGCCGGTTCCGAACTCATAAAAGTTGTTGTACCGAGAAGCATACTCAAAAGGCGTTACGGTATCGTCCGTACTCGCCGGCCACTGCTCGGCCGCCTGAGTCTGCTGGCGAAGCCACGCCGGTGCAGGATATTCTTCAACCCCTTCATAGCCGGCACTGGCCAACGCCGGAGTCAAGGCAGTTGCAGCCGCCACCTGAATAAACTGCCGCCTGTTCAGATATACCTGTTCTGGCGTGATTTCAGAAGGCCGAGGCTCCGTGCCGGAAGGAACTTTGATAATCATGAAAGACCTTGCGTTATGAAGATTTCCGGCGAGAATTCACAACAAAGCTGTCCTGGGCATCCTGATTTTCCTGTTTCTCGGCTGCCTTGCCCGGAGGAGTAAAGGCCGCCAGCCTCAAAAGCAGCCTGATTAACTTCGAACAGGTCGCACTCAAGGGGCCCAGCACAGCATAAATCAGCGTCAGGGCAAAGATTACTTTGGATGGGTCTGAGGCCACCAGCGTAAAGAACACGACAAACCCGACCAGAGAGACAAAAGGCTTGGTGCTCCGCAAAGTCAGCTTCTTGGGATTCCAGTAGCTGATTTCCGAAACCATCAGCAGGCCCAGGCAAAGAGTCAGCAAGGCCATCATCAGGGCCGATATCGAAGACATATCGGCCAGCAGCGAGTTCTCGTTGACCACCCAGATACCGCTTGCAATGATGATACCGGCAAGCGTACTGGGTAGTCCGGTAAAGTGATTTTTGCTTCTCTGCTCGCTGTCCTGGTTGTTGAATCGAGCCAGCCTCAAAGCACAGCAGGCGGCATAGAAAAAACCACAGATCCAACCAAAATTGCCCAGATAAGGTGCCCCCCAGGCGACCAGAACAACCGCCGGTGCTACCCCAAAAGCGACCATGTCCGAAAGGCTGTCGTACTGGGCTCCAAAATTGCTGACCGTTTTGGTGAGCCGAGCGATTCTTCCGTCGGCAGTATCGAAAACAGCGGCAACGAGAATGCTGATCACGGCCTGAGTAAACTCGCCCTTGAAGGCCAGCATGATCGAATAGAAGCCAAAGAACAGGGCACCCGTGGTGATGAAATTCGGCAGAAGGTAGACGTTCCTTCTCAAATTAACCCTTTCGGCCAGAGGTCTTTTTGCCCTCATATCATCGTTAAGCCCAAGCCTCATGTGCTTCTTCCATTCAGTCCCTGTTTTACGGTTGTCTGACTCGCCGCTTCACGAGTCGTTAACCATTCTGTTTTTCTCTATCCACGGCATCATAGCACGTAATTTTCTTCCCACAGCCTCAATGGGATGCTCTCGACCCAGGCTCCGCATCGCCTGAATGACCGGTGCACCGGCCGAGTTTTCAGCGACAAACTCGCGCGCAAACTCACCCCTTTGTATTTCTCCGAGAATGCGGCGCATTTCGGCTCTGGTTTCCTCCGTGATAATCCGGCTGCCTCGAGTCAGGCCGCCATATTCGGCCGTATTGGAAACCGTGTGCCACATATTCCCGATACCGCCTTCATAAAAGAAATCAACAATCAACTTAAGCTCATGCAGGCATTCAAAGTAGGCCATTTCGGGCGCGTAGCCGGCTTCGACCAGAGTTTCGTAGCCGGCCTGTACCAGGCTGGTTAATCCGCCGCACAATACAGCCTGTTCGCCAAACAGGTCGGTTTCGGTTTCTTCTCTGAAGCTGGTCTGAATGACACCGGCTCTACCACCGCCAATGGCAACGGCGTAAGCCAGAGCCAGGTCAGCTGCCGACCCCGAAGCATCCTGATGAACGGCAGCCAGCATGGGTACTCCACCACCGGCAACATAGGCCGAGCGAACAGAATGACCCGGCCCTTTGGGGGCAACCATGATGACGTCCATTTCCGGTGGTGGACTGATCAGGCCAAAGTGAATATTAAACCCGTGCCCGAAAGCCAGCGCGGCAGTCGGCCTGATATTGGGAACGATTTCGCTTTGATAGATCTTCGGCTGGTGTTCATCCGGTGCCAGCAGCATCACCAGATCCGCTTCCTGAACGGCCAGGCCGACATCCATAACCGGCAAGCCGGCGGCGCGAGCTTTTTCTCGGGACTTGCTGTTCGGCAACAGTCCAACTCGAACGTCAATGCCTGAGTCCTTCAGGTTGTTGGCGTGGGCATGGCCCTGTGAGCCATAGCCAATAACGGCCACCCTGGACTTTTTAATCAGACTGAAATCGGCATCTTTGTCGTAAAAAACCTGCATAGCGACTCCTTCTTCGTTTTCAGGGTTTATTCGTGTACCAACTAGAGGGCAAGGATTTTACTGCCTTTGGTGATGCCCAGTACTCCGGAGCGAACCATTTCCATCAACTGAGCAATACCCGGCAGGGCTTCCAGCAGACTGTCTATCGCCAAAGGTTCTCCCGTTATCTCCAGCGTATAAATATCCTGATTCGAATCAACGATGGATCCGCCTGCACTCGCAATCAGCCTTTGAAGGTCCTTCTGCCTGTTGTTGTGAATCCTCACTTTTACCAGTAGCAGTTCTCTCTCTATGTGGCTGTCTTCGGTAATATCGACAATCTTTATCACCTCTATCAGCTTGTTGAGCTGCTTGATAATCTGCTCAATCCGCCTGTCATCGCCAGCCGTCATGATGGTAACTCGCGAAACAGAGCCGTCATCAACAGGGGCCACTGCCAGCGAGTCGACATTGTAGCCCCGCTGGGCAAACAGACCCACCGTTCGGGCCAGCGCGCCGGCTTCATTTTCCAGCAACAATGAGATGATGCGCCTCAAGCTTCAGGTTCTCATGTCTTTGGACAGCATCATGTCGTTCATGCCACCGCCCTTGATGGCCATGGGGTATACGTGTTCATTCGGGTCAACCATGATGTCAAGAAACACCAGCCTGTCTGCCATCTCGGCACTGAAAACCCTTTCCATCACCGGCCTTAAATCACTCGGCCTGGAAATCCGTATACCCAAATGACCATAGCTCTCCGCCAGAGCCGCAAAATCAGGCAGTGATCCCTGATAGGTGGAGCTGGAATGACGCCCGCCATAACTGATGTCCTGCCACTGCTTGACCATGCCCAGAGCCTCATTGTTGAGGCTGATAATCTTGATCGGCAGGCCATACTGCTTGCAGGTCGAGAGTTCCTGAATATTCATTTGAATACTGCCTTCGCCGGTCACCACAACCACCGGATTGTCGGGGCGAGTCAGGGCAATGCCCATGGCGGCGGGCAAACCAAACCCCATGGTGCCAAGGCCGCCCGAATTGATCCATCGGCGAGGCTCGTCAAAATGATAATACTGAGCGGCAAACATCTGATGCTGGCCAACATCGGAGACCACAAACGCATTACCTTCGGTGATCTCATGAAGCAGCTGAATAACCTTTTGCGGCATGATGGCGGAATTGCCCTCCTCCTCGAAATCCTGACGCAGGCCATGCGCCTGCCGCCATTCTTCAATTCTCTTCCACCAGGCCGCCAGAGCCTCTGAGTCCGGCTGCCGGCCCGAACGAACAAGCAGTTCATTCATCTTTCTGAGCGTCGGTTTCGCCAGACCAACTATGGGTACATTTGCGTTGATGATTTTGGAAATAGACGCCGGATCAATATCCAGATGAATGATTCGAGCCTGCGGAGAGAACTTGTCAGGGTTGTTGGTAACGCGATCATCGAAGCGCGCGCCAATGGAAAAGATCAGGTCGGCATGGTGCATCGCCATATTGGCCTCGTAGGTGCCGTGCATACCCAGCATGCCCAGACTTTCCCGAGCACTGGCCGGCACAGCACCCAACCCCATCAGGGTCTGGACAACCGGAAACCCCAGGCGCGTAACCAGTGAGCTGAGTTCGGCACTCGCATTACCCTGAATGGCACCGCCGCCGACATAGATGACCGGTCGTTTGGCCGCCAGCAACAGATCCAGAGCCCTGCGGATTTGTCCGGGATGGCCTGTGTCCGCCGGATTGTAGGAGCGCATGAAAACCTTTTCAGGGTATCGGTATGGAAACTGAACAGCCGGATCGGTCATATCCTTGGGAATATCGATGACCACCGGTCCTGGACGGCCCGTCTGGGCGATATAAAAGGCTTTTGCGACAGCCTCTGGAATCAATTCCGGTTTCATCACCAGAAAGCTGTGCTTTACCACCGGTCGGGACAGCCCGATCATGTCGGTTTCCTGAAAGGCGTCGGTACCTATCTGGTCAAAGGGCACCTGAGCGGAAATGACGATAACAGGAATAGAGTCCATGTGAGCGGTGGCAATCCCCGTAATCGTGTTGCTCGCACCAGGACCAGAGGTTACAAGCACCACGCCCGGCTTGCCGGTTGCTCTGGCATAGCCGTCAGCCATATGGGTGGCAGCCTGCTCGTGGCGAACCAGAATATGCTCTATGCGATTCTGCTTGAACAGGGCATCGTAGATGTGCAGAGCGGCACCGCCGGGATAACCAAAAATATACTCCACCCCAGCATCGACCAAAGCTCGAACCAGAGCCTCTCCTCCAGACATTTCGGCCTGTTCCGGATCTATTTTATATTCCTGTTCCATAAAAATTTTTAAGATACTGAAAAATAAGTAATATTATATATTGAAGATCGAGCAGTACAGGGCAACAGATGGCGCGAACCGACAGGCAGGGTGCTCGCTTTTTTTCGCTTTCTATTGTACAACAGGCGGCTTTGGATTGCCCTGTTCAAGCACTCTGAGCAGTTGTTCGAGGTCTTTCGGCAGAGGCGATTCGAAAGCCATCTCCTGATTGCTGACC
>RKSB01000098.1 GCA_007571095.1 K189A clade bacterium
GAGTTGACCGGTTATGGTATTCCGCTGTCGCTGATTATCACGGTCACCCTGCTGTCGGTGCTGATTTTTGTGGGCATCGGAATCTGGGCCATTCGAGCGCATCGGCGACCTGTTTCCGGTATTCCCGAGGGCATGGTGAGTGCCGGTGCCTTGGTCATTGAAGACTTTAACGCCGAGGGATTTGGTCGAGTGCAGGTGCGGGGTGAAATCTGGAAGGCTCGAATCGCATCGTCGCCGCCGCCTGCAAAGGGTGAACGGCTTGAGGTGGAGGAAGTGACCACCGACTCGCTGCTACTGAAAGTAACTCGCCCGTCTCCGAAAGCCGAAGAGAGCGGGGATACCTGAAAAAGAAGAGCCTTTAACAGGCTCAGGGAAAAGTCCGGATTTTGCTTCTGAAGCAGGGGCTTTCAACTCCTGGTTGCCGACACCCGTTTTGATTGGCCGAGTCAAGGATGCCTCTTCGGCGTTTGGCAGGCTTCGGGGCTGCTTCGCTTTTCAATGTGCAGTCCACCGCTCGAAGTCTGGGTGTCACCGATTCTTGAGTCATTCAAGACGGTGTCATCAATTTCGGCATCCTTCGGGTCAGGCTATGTATCGCCAGACTCGCGAAAACTGCTCGCCGACTCGATTGAGTCTCGATGCCGCATCGCATGGTCGGCCCCGAGAGAGGGCAGAGCAGGAGTCAATTTTTTTACTCGACTCGCCAGTCGTAAGTCGTAAAAGGGTTTGCCGCAGTTGTGCCGCTTGTAGACAAGCAGGTTTTTTTGAAAGCCGGATTTTTCCGAAGCCTCGCCCGCCGTCTCTTTTTGCGTCAGCCCCTGCAGATAACGGCGGGGTGTGCTAAGCTTGCCGACTAAAGATTTCGCGCCTGCGGAGACATTCGAACCTTGGAAGCATTCAGCACTCTGTTTATTGTGGCGGCTGTCGTGGTGGCTATTCTGGCCGCCTCGATTCGAGTCATGCGCGAGTATGAACGCGCGGTCATCTTTATGCTCGGTCGGTTCAGCGGTGTTCGGGGGCCCGGCCTGATCATCGTGCTGCCGGTGATTCAGCAGATGGAAAAGGTGGATGTCCGGACCACGGTCATGGATGTACCGACTCAGGATCTGATCAGCCGTGACAATGTGTCGGTCAGGGTCAATGCGGTGATCTATTTTCGAGTCGTTGATGCCGAACGTGCCATCGTCAATGTCGAGGACTATGTCGATGCCACCAGCCAGCTTGCGCAGACGACCCTGCGTTCGGTGCTGGGTCAACACGAACTGGATGAGCTTCTGGCCTCAAGGGAAAAGCTCAACGAAGACATTCAGGCAATTCTCGATGAGCAGACAGATTCCTGGGGCATCAAGGTCATCAATGTCGAGATCAAGCATGTTGACATTGATGAAAGCATGATAAGAGCGATTGCCCGTCAGGCCGAATCAGAACGCGAGCGGCGCGCCAAGGTTATTCACGCCGATGGCGAGGCACAGGCAGCCGAAAAGCTGGTGAACGCCGCCGAGAGCCTTCAGACTCAGCCTGGTTCCATTCTTCTGCGCTATCTCCAGACCTTGACTGAAATCGCCAGCGGCGACAAAAACTCAACCATCATCTTTCCTATTCCCATGGATGTCATGGAGGCACTCAAGAAGTCCTCCTCGCCGGATAAAAAGGGCGACTAGACCGCCAGCGCGTCGGCGGTTTGCTCCCGGTCGAAAACCATGACTACTCAGGATGAGCTTGCAACACTGAGGCAAAAACTCGGTGATCAGAACTATATCTGCGATGAGCGAATTGCGGTCACCCTTTATCTGGCTCGCTCGCTCGACAAGCCTGTGTTTATTGAGGGTCCGCCCGGTGTCGGCAAAACCCAGCTTGCCCGCAGTTGCGCCGCCGCCCTCGAGCTACCCTTGATTCGGCTGCAATGCTACGAAGGTCTGGACGAAACTCGGGCCTTGTATGAATGGAAGTATGGCAAGCAGCTGCTTTACACCCAGATGATGAAGTCTTCTGTTGACCGAATTCTGCGCCATACCGATACCTTGGAGGAGGGCCTGTCGCGCCTGCATGCCCAGGGTGATGTGTTTTTCTCCAAACCCTTTCTGGAGCCTCGCCCCTTGTTGCAATCCCTGGAGTCGGCGGCCGGTTGCGTTTTGCTGATTGACGAGATTGACCGGGCCGACGAAGCCTTTGAGGCTCTTCTGCTGGAGGTTCTGTCTGATTTTCAGGTGTCTATTCCCGAAATCGGCACTGTTCGGGCGGTCCACAAGCCGATGGTTTTCCTGACCAGCAACAATGTTCGGGAAATGTCCGATGCCCTCAAACGACGTTGCCTGCACCTGCACATTCCCTTTCCCGATGCTCGGCTTGAAGCAGCTATCGTGCGCGTACACCTGCCGACCATTCACGACAGCCTGTTGACTTCGCTGGTCGCCTTTATTCAGCAGTTGAGGACGCTGGATTTGAAGAAACAGCCGTCTGTTTCCGAAACCCTGGACTGGGCCAGAGCACTGATCCTGCTGGGTGCCGAAGCACTTGACCGTCAGCAGGTCAGCGACACTCTGCATATCATTTTGAAGTACCAGCAGGACATAGAGAGGGTCACCGACGAACTGCCCTCGATTCACCAGCGAAGCCTTGCCGATACTCAGGCTTTATTCGGGTGACAAAGGCAGCTATCGTGCGCATACACCTGCCGACCATTCACGACAGCCTGCTGACTTCGCTGGTCGCCGTTATTCAGCAGTTGAGAACGCTGGATTTGAAGAAACAGCCGTCTGTTTCCGAAACCCTGGACTGGGCCAGAGCACTGATCCTGCCGAGTGCCGAAGCACTTGACCGTCAGCAGGTCAGCGACACTCTGCATATTCTCCTCAAATACCAGCAGGACATCGAAAGAGTCATCGCCGAACTGCCCTCGATTCACCAGCGAAGCCTTGCTGGGACTCAGGCTTTATTCGGGTGACAAAACTTGCACACTCGGCAGAAGACAGGGCACCTTTAAGCGAAGGTTTTCTTCGCTTTATGGCTGCCCTTCGAACGGCCAGCCTGCCGGTTTCACCGGCGGATTCGCTGGATGCCCTGAAGGCGGCTCGGCAACTCGGGTTTGCGAACAGGCAACTGTTGCGGACGGGTCTGAGCTGCATACTGGCCAAAAGCGAGCAGGAGAGGGGGGTTTTCGAAGAGGTTTTTGACCGCTTTTTCGCGCCTCCACAGACGGATGTAGCAGCCGACGACAATGCATCTGCTCATGACCTGCCGCCCATCAATTCTTCCCTTGAATCACCGCTCGGACAAATGCTGATGGCCGGTGACTCAGTCGCCCTGACTCAGCAGATGGTGCTTGCCGGCCGCCAGCAGAAGGTCGAGCAGATTGAGTTCTTTACTCAGAAGGGCCTGTATGCTCGAAGGATACTTGAAGCCATGGGGCTTTTGAGTATGGAGCAAAATCTGGACTCGCTGGCACCCTCCGAACAGGCCCTGCTTCGAGAGCGGTTGGCTGTTCTTCGAGGCAGAGTGCAGGATTATGTCGAACAGCAGTTTCTGACCCACGCCGATTCCACCGGTCGTCGTCTTAGAGAGTCGTTGCTTCGGCAGGTCAAGTTATCCAATGCCGACGCCCGAACAATTGAACAGATGCAGCCGGTGATCGAGAGAATGGCTCGCCGACTGCGCACCCTGTACCGCCATTCTCGGCGCAAACAAAAGGGCCGGCTGGACGTACCGGCCACCCTTCGAGCCAACAATGGCCTGGACGGCTTGCCCTTTCATCTACGCTGGCGTTACCGCCATCGAAAGCGCGCCCACCTGTTCGTCATCTGCGACCTTTCGGGCTCCATGCGTCGCTCCGTCAAGTTTATGCTGATGCTGCTGTACGCCCTGCAACTGGTGTTGCCGAAAATTCGCAGCTTTGGCTTTGTTGACCGCCTGAACGAGACCACGGACCTGTTTGATGGCGAGCCCTTTGAGCAGGCGATGCAGAAGATGATTGAACGTTGTAGCGGCGGCAGCACGGATTACGCCCGGTCATTGGCGGACTTTGAAAACCTGTGCGGTAACGATCTGACAAGCCGAAGTACGTTGATCATTCTGGGTGACGGTCGCAACAATTACGCAAATCCGGAAAACCAACGGCTGGCCAGACTCTACCGCCGCTGTCGCCGGCTGATATGGCTGAATCCCGAGTCCCGCTATCTCTGGTTCAGCGGCGATTCTGCGATGCGAGACTATCTGCCTTACTGCCATCAGGCGAACACCTGCTCGACCCTTGACCAGTTGGAACGTTTCGCCGATCGTCTGCTGGCCGCACATTACAGCGCTTGATGTTCAAATTCGGTCGCCGGTGTGTCTTTGCGCTGGCCCTTTTCGGGCTGGCTGCTTCTTCGGTATTCTCAGCGGTTGATTACGATAACCAGAAGCTGACGCTGGCACTGATCACAGACCCGCCTTCGCTCGATTCAGCCAAAGCGACTGACTCGATCAGCGGTATGGTTCTCGGTCATGTGATGGAAGGGCTTTTGAGGTACGACAGGGAGAATCGGCTGGTGCCCGGTATCGCCCTTCGCTGGCAGTTCGACGAACAGGGGGCTGTGTTTTATTTGAGAGAGGATGCCCGGTGGTCAGACGGCCAGCCGGTTACCGCCGATGATTTTGTTTTTGCCTGGCGAAGGGCACTGGATCCGGCAACGGCATCGCAATATGCCTTTATTCTCTATCCACTGAAGAACGCCGAGGCTATCAACCAGGGCCGAATGCCGCCGGAAAAACTGGCGGTCGAAGCCGTGGACAGCCGTACCCTGCGTCTGGAACTGAGATCACCGACACCACATTTTCTCAAGCTTCTGACCTTCTGGACTTATCTGCCTCAGCGCGAGGACTTCTACACTCAACACGCGAATGACTATGCCTCTGGCCATGACAAGCTACTCTATACCGGCCCTTTTCAAATCACTCGATGGGTCCGTGACGCCCGTCTGGTGCTTGAGCGAAACCCTCATTACTGGGACCAGCAGGCGATTCGCCTTCAACAGATCGACTGGGCTTACTTTACCGCCGACTCGAGTACGGTACTCAATCTCTTTCGGGATTCGCAGATTGCCGAAACCGGCCTGAATGCCGAGTTGTTGCAGGTGGCTTTGCGAGAGGGTTGGCGAATGCAGCGATCGACCACTGGAGCCATCTTCTATCTTGGCTTCAATCATCGGGCTTTCGCACCGACCGCCAACGCCGATCTGAGAAGGGCACTGCATCTGGTTTTTGACCCTTATGAGTTGATAAATCTGGTCATCGGAATTCCCGGGCAACTGCCGGGCCTGTCATTTTTTCCTGTCTGGTTACAGGGTCAGACGCAGGCCTTTCGAATCGAGCATCCGGCACCGGCTCACCGGCCGGATCTGGCAAAAGCCCGAGAGCATCTGGCTCGTGCCGCTCGCACAATGGGCGGAGAGATACCGCCGCTGGTGCTGCTGTCCGGCGACACACCTTCGGCTCGCCGGGAAGCCGAGTATTTTCAGGGGCTCTTCTCGAATCGTCTGGGCCTCAATATTCGAATTGATGCCCAGGTGTTCAAGCAACGTCTGTCCAAAATGCTCAGCGGCCAGTACGACATAGTGATGGCCGGCTGGGGCCCTGATTATGACGATCCTCTGACCTTTGGCGACCTGTTTACTTCCTGGAATCAGAACAATCGAGGCGAGTATCGAAACCCTGAACTGGACCAGTGGGTTCGGCTGGCTGAAAGTTCCTTTGATCCGGCTGAGCGAATGCGAGCTTTTGCCGAGGTTCAGCGAATTATCTATGAGGATACCGTGGTTATTCCCACCTATGAGAGTAGCCAGATTCTGGTCACCCATCCTCGGCTGAAGGGCGTGATCAGGCGGCCGATTGGTACCAGCCCGGACTATACTCGGGCCTGGATTGAACCTGCTCCGTGATCGCTTATACGGTCAACAGGTGCCTTCAGGGGCTGGTGGCCGTGTGGTTTATTGCCACCGCCACTTTTTTTCTGATGCACAGTGTGCCCGGCGATCCGCTGATCAGCGACAAGGAGGTACCTGCCCAGATTCGAGCCAATCTGGAAGCCAGGTATGGTCTGGACAAGCCTCTTTTGGAGCAGTACTTCATTTATATCAGCGGTATGCTCCGAGGAGATTTCGGTATCTCCTTTACGCAGGAAAACCGTACGGTCAACGCCATCATTCGAGAGCATTTTCCGGTGTCAGCGGCCCTCGGCGTGCTGGCGATTCTGTGGGCGAGCCTCGGCGGCGTGCTGTTTGGCGCTCTGTCGGCTCTGGCTCGCGGGCGGCTGCCGGATTATCTCATTCTGTTTGTCGTCATTCTGTGTATCTCGATACCCAATTTCGTGCTTGGAGCCTTGTCTCAACTGGCGATTGTTCAGTTGAACCAGCTGCTGGGCTTCACTTTGCTTCCGCCCGCCGGCTTTGGTGAATTTCGGCACGCCCTGATACCTTCGCTGCTTCTGGGGCTGGGCACCATGGCCTTTCTGGTTCGACTGATGCGCTCCTCCATGCTTGAGGTGATCTATTCTGACTATGTACGCACGGCTCGTGCCAAAGGCCTGTCGAGATGGCAAATCTTTCGCCACCATCAGCTTCGCAACGCCTCGCTTCCGCTGGTGACTGTGCTGGGTCCTGCGATTGCCGCCATTACGACAGGCGGCTTTGTGATTGAAACCCTGTTTGCGATTCCGGGCCTTGGCCGCTACTTCGTACAGGCCGTTCAACAGCTTGATTACACAGT
>RKSB01000066.1 GCA_007571095.1 K189A clade bacterium
GCCGGTTACAGCCTCGCCGATCTGATGAAGATTCTGGTAAACAACGCCTGGCAGAGGCACAAGGCCGATACTTGATCCTCGGCTTGTTCAGAGTATCTTCGCACTGGTTCAGGCAGATGAGTCAGGGTTCTGGCACCAGCCAGCCGAACCGAAGAGCGAATACAAACACAGTGAGCCAAAGAGGAACACCCTCTCGCCTGTACCCGAATGCCGCCAGAGCTGCCGGTTACAGCCTCACCGATCTGATAAACAGCGCATGAAGAAGCCAACAGCAGACCCTCGAAGGTCAGCTTCGCTTCGCCTTGATGACCATCATCTTTTCAATCTGCATATCCTGAATGGTATGAGGAATGCCGCCAACTCCGTAACCGGAATGGCGAAGGCCGGCAAAAGGCATGGCATCCTGACGAAAGGCCGTGTGATCGTTGACCATCACCGCCGATGCATCCAGCTTGTGGTAAATATCCACCGCCCGATCGAGGTCCTGAGCAAAAACCGCAGCCTGAAAAGCAAACGGCAGGCTGTTGGCCTGCTCAATTGCCGAGTCGAGATTCTGGTAACCATACTGGCAGACAACAGGCCCGAAAATTTCCTCGCAACTGACTCTGGAGTCGGCGGGCGGATTGAGCAACAGAGTCGGGCTGTAGCAGTTGTTCGCAAGCATTCCACCACCGACAGGCTTGTGTGCACCGGCGGCGACCGCCTCTTCGACCCATTCATCCACCCTTTTGACCTCTGCCGGCTTGATCAGAGGGCCCACTTCCGTGTCTGCGGACAGGGAATCACCAACTTTTAATTCGCAAATGCCGGCGGTCAGCCGCTCGGCTGTCTCATCAAACAGGCTTGCGTGTACAAAAAGCCTTTGTACCGACACACACACCTGGCCGGCGTGGTAATAGCCTCCCTTGAGAATGGCCGGTATCAATTTATCCAGCGAGGCCGACTCATCCACTATCACGGGTGCGACACCGCCATGCTCAAGTGCACAACGAGTACCAGGTGCAAGCTGAGAGCGCAGCGACCAACCGACGGCGGCACTGCCGATAAATGAGAAGAAGCCCACCCTGCCATCGACAACCATCGCAGTGGCGAGCTTTCGATCCACAGGCAAAACCACCTGACACCATTCTTGCGGCAACCCGCTTTCATGCAGAATGGAAACAAACTCAAGGCAGGACAGGGGCGTGATGTTGGCGGGCTTGACGAGAGTCGGGCAACCGGCCGCAACAGCAGCACCAACCTGATGAACGATCAGATTCAACGGGTGGTTGAACGCACTCACCGCCACCACCACACCTATTGGCTCTCTCTGGGTAAAGGCCATTCGGCTGAACTGCGGATCAAGCTCAGTCATGGGTACCACTTCACCCGCTTCGGAACGAAGGGTTTCGGCACACAGCCTGACTCCGTCAATCGCCCGATGAACCTCAACACGAGTATCAACCAGCGGCTTGCCGCCTTCAGAGGCAGCAACTTCCGCCAGCATATCGAATCGTTGCTCCATCAGGGCTGCCGCCTTGTCCAGAATTCCGACTCGCTTCGCTACATTCAGCCAGCCCTTCTTGTTCCGAAACAGCTTGTGGGCAACCGCCAGGGCTTCCTCAACCTGGGCTGCATTGGCCTGATCCACTCTGCTAAGCAGGTCTCCCGAGTAGGGAGAGACGACATCCAGCCTGCTTTCTGCACTCGTTGAGCCAGTCGCGAGCATCAGCGGGTAATGGGATGGAATCATGACGATATCTTCTTGTCTTGATTGATTGAACCAAAGTATATATCACGGACCCCTTTACCCTATATGGAACAGGTCAGTTCGCCCAGCCTCTCGGTCAACGCCATATTCTCCCGATAATCAATGGGTACCACAATCAGGCTCGGCCCCTCTTCGGCCATCGCCGCCTTGATCGTGTCATAAAGATCAAGGCTTCTGGTGACTATGTGCCCCTGCCAGCCAAAGGACTCAGCCAACCGAATCCAGTCGGGGTTTCCAAAGCTGAGTTCGGTGTGGCGACCAAATGTGTTTTGCTGTTTCCAGGCGATCAACCCATAGGCCTTGTCCTCCCAGACCATGCAGGTGATGTTGGAATTCAGTCGTCGAGCCGTTTCCATCTCCTGAACATTCATCAGAAAGCCGGCGTCACCGGCAATGGCCACAATGCCACAGTCCGGTTTTGCCAGAGCCGCAGCAATGGCCCCCGGCAGGGCAAAGCCCATTGAACAAAATCCATTCGGAATCAAGCAGGTATTCGGTTCATGGCATTGAAAATGACGAGCAATCCACATTTTGTGCGCACCCACATCGGACAACAGAATGTCGGTGGGTGCCATCGCCCGCCGAACATCCCAGAGAACCTTCTGAGGCCGAATGCTGCCCTCGGTTTCGTCGTCAGCATAGAGGGCAAACTCCTCCTTCATGTCTCTTCGAACACCCGCCTGCTGGGTTAAATCGAAGGTCAGAGGCTCTTTTTCCAAGCGTTCATTGAGCATCCACAGGCTGTGTGCCAAATCGCCGACTGCCTCCAGTTCAGGGTGATAGTGTTCATCGGTTTCAGCTGGCAAAAAGTCAAGATGAATGATGGATTTATCGCAATCGGGATTCCACAGACTCGGGTGATACTCGACCAGATCAAAGCCGATACTGAGCACCAGATCAGAGGCATCTATGCCACAGGTGACTATGTCCTTGGCACCCAGTCCTATGGTGTAAAGGCAATAATCGGCATCCATGTCAACGCAGCCCTTGGCCATGAAGGTGTTGACCACGCCGATACCCGTGGCTTCACAAAACAGCCTCAGTTGCCTGGTCGCCCGTCGTCGAATACAGCCGTTACCGGCCAGTATGATCGGCCTTTTGGCCTGCCGAAGCCGATCAAAAATCTGATCCATGATCTTGTCGGCAGCCACCGGTCGGCGCAGACGAGTAACGGCCAGCGGCTTCTTTGCAGACTGAGTCGCCGCAATGTCTTCACACAGCTCGATATGCACGGCCCCCGGCTTTTCCGTGGTGGCCAGGCGAACCGCCTTGCGCACCACTTCGGGAATAATGTCCTGATGATGAATGGTGGTTGCCCACTTGGTGATGGGACGAAACATGCTGACAACATCCATGACCTGGTGAGATTCCTTGTGTAATCGGGTGGACGCACCCTGGCCGGTCAGCACCAGCATGGGTGAGCGGTCCATATTGGAGTCACCGACACCTGTCATCAGGTTGGTAGACCCAGGGCCCAGAGTGCCCAGACATCCGGCCGGCCGGCCGGTCAGACGACCGTAAACTTCGGCCATAAAGGCGGCCCCCTGTTCATGACGAGTCAGGATAAAACGAACCCTGGTCGACTCATCCAGCGAAATCATGAAGTGGGCATTCTCCTCTCCCGGTACTCCAAAAATATACTCAATACCCTCTTCCTCAAGGCATTTGACAAAAAGATCAGATGCTTTCATGGTCAATTACTCCTGCAAAAAAACAAACACACGGACATTCGTTCGACGGCCTCACCTCTGATGGTTCAGGCTCGTTCGCCGAAGATCACCGGACTCCGAGTGCACAGCCCCGAACTCGTCAGTAGCTTCTGCGATTTCAGCGCGCCCAGCCGCCTCGGCAACCGATTCTTTCTTCAGGGCCTTGAGAATTGCCTTCACCAGACTCGGGCCCTGATAAACCAGGCCAGTGTAAACCTGAATCAGCGAAGCACCCGCCTTCAGGGTTTGCTGAGCCTGCTCGGGTGTCATAATGCCGCCGACACCAACAACCACCAGACTGTTGCCCACCGAAGCCCTTATTTGGCGAATGGCACTTAATGATTTTGCCAACAGAGGCTGGCCTGACAGCCCCCCTTCAAACGCTGAGCCGGCTATGGCCGAATGGTCAAGCGTGGTGTTGGTGGCGACCAGGCCTTCGAGACCCATTTCGGCCAGTTCAACGCTGAGCCGGTCAAGTGCCTCGGCAGATAAATCAGGCGATACCTTGACCAGAAGAGGCACTTTTTTGTCGTGCTTCTGGGTCAGCCGATTGCGTTCCTCCAGCAGGCGAGGCAACAGAGTCCGCACATGGTAACTTGACTGCAATTCTCTCAATTCAGGCGTATTGGGCGACGACAGGTTGACGGTAATATAGTCGCAGGAGTTATAAACCGCCCGCAGGCAGTAGAGATAGTCGTTTACCGCCGAGTCGTTGGGAGTGTCCCTGTTTTTGCCTATATTGACTCCGAGAACACCCGAATAACGGTGGCCCTTGAGTCTTTCAACCAGCCTGTCCACTCCTCGGCTGTTGAATCCAAGCCGGTTGATCAGGGCGGAATGCTTCGGCAAACGAAACATTCTGCGCCCTGAATTGCCCGGCTGAGGTCTTGGAGTCACAGTGCCCACCTCGACAAAGCCAAAACCCAGCCTGGCCAGGCCGTCCACACAGGATGCGTCCTTGTCGAAACCGGCAGCCAGGCCAACAGGATTAGGAAAATCCAGGCCCAGAAGCCGTTGAGAACAGACTGCAGGAGGCCTGGACGAAAAAAAGGGCAGTAGGCCGAGGGCCCTGAGCAAACCGATAGAACAGTCGTGAGCAAACTCGGGAGGCAGGGCAAAAAGCAATGGGCGCAAAAGACGATAGGTCAATGAACCTCTTCTCCATCGGGCCCTCTTCTGGCTCCTGATTTTACCGCTATCAATTTTCGCAATGCAACGAAGACTTTGCGCAGGCCGCCGAAGAGCGTCTGGATTTTCTCTGCATGGAATCGGCTCAAAGTCCTGTGGCTCGCGAGCATTTGTCAGGGCAATCGGGTTAGACGAGTATATCGGTATAATGACCCCACTATATAAGGAAAGCACCCAAAATCGGCAAATCAGACGCAACAATGTCCGAAACGCTACCCATATCCGAGCGATCAAAATCCATAGACGATTTGAGAGCCTGGCTCTCCGATCAGGTTATAGGACAGGAAAAATTGATAGATCGCCTGCTGATCAGTCTCCTGAGCGGCGGTCATCTGCTCGTGGAGGGTGCACCAGGATTGGCCAAGACTCGTGCCATCAAGAGTCTCTCCGAAGTACTTGAGGGCAGTTTTCACCGCATTCAGTTTACGCCCGACCTGCTGCCCTCGGATGTCACAGGGACCGAGGTCTTTCGCCCGGAAGACGGCAGCTTTGTCTTTCAGGAGGGGCCCGTTTTTCATAACCTGCTACTGGCCGATGAAATCAACAGAGCACCCGCCAAGGTACAGTCCGCCCTGCTGGAAGCCATGGCAGAAAGACAGGTCAGCGTCGGGCGAGAAACCTACCCCCTGCCGCCGCTTTTTCTCGTGATGGCCACCCAGAATCCGATAGAACAGGAGGGCGTTTACCCTCTGCCCGAGGCTCAGCTTGATCGCTTTTTAATGCATGTTCTGGTGAGTTACCCGAATGCCGAGGCCGAGCGCAAAATTCTTGAGGTCGTTCGTCAGGAGGATCGGGATGCATCCGATATTCACAGGCCGCCACCCATTCAGCAACGGGAGGTCTTTGCCTTCAGAAACGAGATTCTTGATCTCCACATGGCACCGGCAGTCGAGGAGTACATTGTTCAGTTGATCATGGCAACCCGAAATCCCGAGGCCTTCAGCAAAACACTCAAGGGCCGAATTGATTTCGGAGCCAGCCCCAGAGGCACCATTGCACTGGATCGTTGCGCTCGGGCAAACGCCTGGCTGACAGGACGCGACTTCGTAACTCCGGAAGATGTTCAGGAGGTCTATGCGGATGTGTTGAGGCACCGCATCATTACCAGCTTCGAATCTGAGTCGGAGGGCTACAGCAAGGACGAAGTGCTCGCTGAGATCATGCTCCATGTACCTGTGAGTTGACCCTCCATGATGCTGACCGGCAGCTACACGCAAGTCAAAGGGCTACTGGATCTGCGTTTTTATGCCGATTCAATCGACCTGAAAAAGCTGTCCAGAGTCAGCAGCAGTTCGGTCGGAGCCAGGCGCTCCAGGCTACAGAGCCGGGGCATTGAGTTTGCCGGCGTTCGACTCTACCAGCCGGGTGATGATGTACGAACGATCGACTGGCGAGTGACTGCTCGCAAAAACAAGCCCCATACCAAAGAATTCACCGAAGAACGAGACCGCCCTCTGATGTTGCTGCTGGACCAGACACCCAGCATGTTTTTTGGTAGCAGGGCCCGCCTGAAATCGGTGCTCGGAGCAGAGACTGCGGCCCTGATAGCCTGGGCTGCACTCAACAAGGGTTACCGTGTCGGCGGCATACTGCTGGGAGATGGCGAATACGCACTGGTAAAACCCAAACAAAACCGCAACAACCTGCTCAGGCTGATCCATCAGATTAACAGCTTTAACAACCAGTTAACCAGCCCCCACAGCAAGCATGCAGACTATGGCATTGAAGTCGGCATTCGGCAACTTTGCAATCATGTTCAAACCGGTTCTTTGATAGTTATTATCAGTGATTTCAATAGTTTATTAAATAAATCTAAAGAAATAACCAAGTATTTGTGGAAAATAACCAGACACAACAGCCTGCTTGCCTTTCTGATCAGCGACCCTCTGGAGGTCGAACTCCCGCCGCCGGCTTCGTATCCGGTGACTGACGGCGAAAGC
>RKSB01000137.1 GCA_007571095.1 K189A clade bacterium
CGAATGACGGAAATAGAGGGCCTGCCCTCAGGGCTTCCTCTGGTGGTCAATGTCGGTGTCGGCAACAACTGGGTTGAGGCCCATTGAGTGATTGCCCTTCAGCCACTGGCGAAGCGTTTCAACGGTTTTTTTCAGTTCCTCGCCTCTGTTGCGAGCCGACAGGGGTTGAATATCCGTTGTCGGAAAGACCGATGCCCGAATCCTGTTCAGGGATTGCCTGAGCAGGCTGTAGCTCAGCTTGTCGATTTTATTGACGAGGACCAGCACCTTTAGCCGATAATCGGCACACAGTTGCAGGAAGTGTTTTTCGGTGTCCTGCAGTTGTCGCCGGCAATCCACTACCAGCAACACTCCGATCAGATTTCTTCGACCCCTTAAATAGGACTCAAAGTCGGCACTCCACTCTTTCCTGATCGATCTGGATGTTTTGGCGTAGCCGTAACCGGGTAAATCAACCAGATATCCGCCATGGCGAACCGAGTAAAGATTGAAGAGTTTTGTGCAGCCCGGAGTTCGAGAAGTTCGTGCCAGCTTGTTTGAACCTGTGAGGGCATTCAGAATACTGGATTTTCCGACATTTGAACGACCCAGCAGTGCTATTTCGGGCTGGTCGAGGAAGGGGAGTTTTCTGAAGTCGGGAACACTGGCGACGAACTCGGCCTCCAGGAGTGCGGCCTGTGAGGTGCTCTGCCCGAACAGGGTTACAGTCGGTGATCGCAACGGAGGACTCGCTTTGAATTCTTTGGCTTAGTATACTGCAACCTCTGTCTCTGCCCGCCTGACTCGATGTTTGAAACCCTGGTAGACAAAGTCGTCTCGAAGCTGGATTCAAGGCTTAAAAAAATGACTCTGACCGAGTCAGCTCAAAGGCCTGTTCCGGATTCCGGATCGAAGCCGGACGCGCTCACGAATGCGGAGAGACGAAGGTCGGCTGGTGTGATGCGAACCAACCACAGTGGTGAAGTTTGTGCGCAGGCCCTGTACAGGGGGCAAGGTTTTCTGGCGAGAGACCCTGCCGTTCTATCCATGCTTCTGTCCTCCGCCGAAGAGGAGCAGGATCACCTCAACTGGTGCGACCAAAGACTGTCCGAACTGGCTTCTCGGCCCAGCCGTCTGAACCCCCTCTGGTACACTGCCTCTTTTTTGATTGGCCTGAGTATTGCCGCCGCTGGCGACCGCATCAGCCTCGGCTTTGTTCACGCCACCGAACAGCAGGTAGGTGAGCATTTAAGAAACTGCCTTGACCGCCTGCCGGCGGAAGATTTCCGGTCAAGGAATATCCTCAGGAAAATGCTCGAAGAGGAAGAAGTGCATGGCAACAAGGCCCTGAGTACCGGCGGCTTGAAATTTCCATCCGGTGTCGCAAAAACAATGGGTCTGCTAGCTCGATTGATGACCAGAACCAGCTACTACATCTAGCCCTTTTTCAAGAATCCGGTAGCTGTACCCAATCTCAACTCCGCCCTGTTTCAGCATGGCAATTGCACTGCAGTAGTTCTCCACCGAGAGTTTGACGGCTCTTGCGACCAGCTTGTCCTTCAGATTTTCACCCGAAATCCTGAAATCCAGCTGAATGGAACGAAAGACAGCCGGTGTCGAATCTACCCGCTGTGCCTGAATATCCAGTTCGCAACCGGTCACCGACTGTCGACTTTTGTTCAGTATCGTGACCACATCGAAGGAGGAGCAGCCGCCAACGCCCAGTAACAGGGTTTCCATCGGTCGAAATCCCAGATTTCGGCCACCTGAATCCGGCGGGCCATCCATGGTCACCACATGCCCGCTCGGCGATTGTCCCTTAAAACTGACTCCGTCCTCCCATCTGACTGTAACCTGCATTTGTTTATCCTCCTTTCAAGATTTGTAGTGTCACACAGAGGTTTTGAAACCTGCTTCTTCAAGAGAGTGTTGACTGACGAACCGACGGCGAGAGCAGATGGGGCGAGTAGATCTTCTACCGCTTCTGCTGAAGAGCAAAGAAGCTGCCTTTCGCCTCGGCTATCGGCTTGCGGGAGTCGGCCAGCAATATGTGTCCCGCCATCTGTATGAGGCGGTTTCTGCGACCCGTTTGCCAAGCCTCTATAACAACAGGTGTTGAAACAGGCAACGGATTCCTGTACCGAATCTCGGCCCTGCCGGTGGTCACCTGTTCTCCCTGCAAGAACAGCCAGTTGGCCATGGCATCGTCCAGTATTGCGTAAAGAATACCACCGTGAATCATGCCTTTATAGCCAGACAGGGTCTCGTTCGGAACAAAATGCCCGATACAAAGATCACCCTGAATACGAAACCGGATTTGAAGCCCCGCCGGATTGGCCTGACCACAGACAAAGCAGTGGTTGCTGTTCAGTGACAATCTTTCGCTGTTCAAACCTGTCAATCTCCCGGAATTCTCCAGCCAGCCGACTCATCCTTTGCGGAGTGCAAGGAGTCAGCGGACTACTCGCCCAAAAGCCTCACAAAAAAGAACTCCCCTGTGGCCTGATACTCATCAGGCCTGTTCATTGGCCAGTCCGCCTCACTGCACTCGCTTGTCATTGATAGGCACAGTGTATCAGCAGTGAGTGCCGGCCAGCCGGTGAAACTCTGGAGTTCGAATCGAAGCCGTCCCTGCCGCAAAGAACCCGTGTGACAGTTCAGAGAGGACGAAAAGGTCGGGCGAGGAGGCTCAGACGGCTGAGCTGGTCGAAAAGCGATATCGAATCCCAGGCCGCTGAATGCCTTTGTTGGGATTGTATTCTTCGCTCTGTACGGAATGCATTGGCCAGCCTTTATACTATAGCCCGATGATTGTTTTTGAATGTCCGTGTGTTCGCAGGCGAATGCGAACCGGCCGGCAAGGTTTTTAAGGAGAGTCAGTTGTGGCGAAAAGTGAAGTGAGTCGAGAGACGGCCCTGCCCGGGCGGCCGAAGAGCCCCTTTCGGCAGGGATTGCACAAGGTCAAAAAAACTCCAATCACGCCGCCTTTTCCTGAAGGAATGGAAGTGGCCCTGTTCGGTCTCGGCTGCTTCTGGGGTGCCGAAAGAGTGTTCTGGCTGCTGTCGGGAGTTCATACCACCGCCGTTGGCTACAGCGGTGGCTTTACGCCGCATCCGCTTTATGAGGAAGTTTGCTCTGGTCTGACTGGCCACAACGAGACAGTGCAGGTTGTTTTCGACCCAAAGATCCTTGCCTATGAGGAGCTGGTCTGTGTCTTTTTTGAAAACCATAACCCTACGCAGGGGTTTCGTCAGGGCAACGACATAGGTACCCAGTATCGGTCCGGCATTTATACCTTGAATGACGACCAGCACAGCATCGCGCTGGACTCGCTGGCCAGCTATCGGGCCGCTCTTCTTTCGGCAGGTCACCCCGAAGTCACCACCGAAGTTTTACCCGCCGGCCCATTCTATTTTGCCGAAAACTATCATCAGCAGTATCTGGCCGATAATCCGCAAGGATACTGCGGCCTGGGCGGAACAGGTGTGACCATGCCGACGGCCTGATGCGGGCCGCTTTTTTTCGGGCAGTGTTGGGTCCAGCCTGTTCGCCGTAAAAAATCATTCAATGAGATATTCGTCTGACGATATTCAGTGTGAGGTAAACAATGCTTAAGGCGTTAGTGGTTCCGGTGACTCCGTTTCAGCAGAACTGTTCAATCCTGTTCTGTGAACAGACCAAAGAGGCCGCCGTTGTTGACCCGGGTGGAGACACCGACAGAATTCAGGCTGCCCTGAAAACCGCCGGCCTGCAGCCAACAAAGGTCTGGATTACGCATGGCCATCTGGATCATGCGGGGGCGGCGGCCGAGATTGCGGAAGCCTTCGGTTTACCCATAGAAGGTCCGCATCAGGATGACCTGTTTCTGCTTGAATCGCTCGATCAGCAGGGGTTGCATTTCGGTATGCAGGCTCGCAACTTTCTGCCCAAAAGATGGCTGGACGATGGCGATGAGCTATCGGTCGGCGAAGAGACCCTTTCGGTACACCATTGTCCGGGCCATACGCCCGGCCATGTTGCTCTTTACAATGAAGCCAGTCGGCTGGCTGTGGTCGGAGACATTCTGTTTGCCGGTTCTATCGGTCGTACCGATTTGCCGAGAGGCAACCTTGATGACCTGATGAAAAGTATTACGCTCAAGTTATGGCCGCTTGGCGATGATGTCACCTTTATACCCGGGCATGGCGAGCCCTCTACCTTTGGCCAGGAGCGGAAAAGCAACCCTTATGTTGCCGACCATTTACTCGGAAGGCACTGATGATTCTGGTCACAGGCAACAAGAATTACTCTCCCTGGTCTCTTGGCCCCTGGTTTTTGATGACTCATCTGGGTATTGAGTTTGAGGAGATCTGCCTGCCTCTGAAAACAGAGGCTTTTGATGCGAATATTCGGGATCACTCGCCAACCAACAAGGTGCCGGTTCTGAAGGACGCCGATCGAGTGATCTGGGACTCGATGGCTATCTTTGAATATCTGGCCGAAAAATATCCTCAACATGATCTGTGGCCCAGAGAGCGCAACGCTCGTGCCTTCTCCCGCTCCATCTGTGCTGAAATGCATTCCGGCTTTCGTTCGATAAGTCATTTTCTGCCAATGAACTGTCGAGCCAGGAACAGATCTGTTCAACTCGACTCGGCCACTTTGAAGGAAATAGCCAGAGTGCAGGCTATCTGGCATTTGTGCCGATCAAGGTGGGATGATCTCGGCCCCTGGCTGATGGGTCAGTTCTCGATTGCCGATGCAGTTTTCCTGCCGATGGTTATTCGGTTTATCACTTATGGCATCGGTATCAGCAGGATCGCACAAGGTTGGACTGAGTACATCTTGTCCACGCCAGCCTGCGAGGCCTGGCTTGCGGCCGCAAGAGACGAGTCTCACAGCATATTGCTTTACGAAAAAGGCATGCAGCCTCGCCGTGATTCATCGACCTGATGGCAGCCTGTGCAAACCGCCTGTGCTTTCAGTTCGAGAGAGATGAGAGCCCTGCTTTGCATTGTGGCAGGCTTTTTGTTTTGCCTGCACTCGCCTGTCGTGGCAAATGTTGCCTCCGATTCGAATTACCGGCAATTGGAAGACCGCCTGAAAGGCGGCCATATTCGAAGCCTGGAACGGCTTCGAGAGTCGTTCCTGCAGCTACCGGATCTTGCCGATCGTTTTTTCCTGGCCGGAGGGCTTGCCCGAAACACCTTGCGTCAACAAATGGAGTCGAAGACAGACACAGAAGCTACCCTCGACTCGGCTTCGACAGAATCGAAAAACACTCTTTCGCAAATCAACAAATTACTGGCCAACAGCTATGGTGGCCTGACCGGTCATTTACTCGGACGAAATTATTATTTGCTGCACAGCCAGCCACGGCAGGCCAGGTTTCATCAAAAAACGGTCGATGCCCTGTTGCGTTTGATCGAGGACTCAGGGTCGGGCAAGAATATCGAGGAGCCGCTTGTCATACTGACACCGGATGAAGCGCATGCCTACGCCCAGGCAAAGGGCCTGGAGGTTTTGGGCGGCTTCTACTTTACGCCTTCCTCCGGTCGACTCTTTCTTGTTCTGTTGTGCAGTCAAGCGGGGCGACACTCGAGAATCTTCTTTGGCTTGAACGAAACCTGGCAGGCAATTCAAGCATCTTCACCGGAAAATAAAGGTTCAGGCAAGGAGGCATCCAGTATCGGTGCATTGATTTTGCAACTGGCCCGTGCCGGTGACAGCCTGGCACAAACCACGGTCGGATTGAGCGGTCTGAACAGTGGCTCGAAAGGCAGCCTGCCGGTTGCTGAAAACTGGCTTTTGGAAGCCCATGACCAGAACAATCTTCAGGCCACCCTGTCTCTGGCCAGCCTGTATCGGGATTTGGGCAAGGCCAGCCCGAACAAATCCGCACGTTTTCAATTTGAACAGGCCACGCTCTTCTACCTGAAAGCGATGGCCAGAGGGTCAACTCAGGCGATGACGAGCCTGGCTTCGCTTTATCTTTCAGGCAACTTTGGAATCGACTACAGGGGGTTTGCCGTCTCGCTGTTACACAAGGCAAGCGAACTGAGTGATACTCGGGCCATGAGGATACTGGCAGAAATTTATGACAGCGACTTTTATCTGAAAACGCCGGCCGGGCATTCGCCTGTTCGACCGTCTCTGAAAAGGGCTGCCCGTCTGCTTGAGAAGGCCGGTCATCTGGGCGACGAAAGAGCACGGCTGGCCTACGGCGAACTGCTGGTCAATCGGCACAAGGAGATTGAATTCGACCGTCGGGCCTGGGTGTGGTTGAGGGAAATAGCCGACAATGCCACGCAAGAAGGCAACCCTGCTCTCAACGCCCGAATAGCCGAAGGCATGATACTGCTCGGCTGGATAAAAGCCCGAAAACTGCTGGGAAGAAGAAGTTTTGGTGCCGCCAAACGCTGGTGGTACTCGGCCGCCCGTAAAGTTGAAACTCCGGCGGTTGTAAACGAAGTGGCTTATATTCTGGCAGCCATCGAAGAACCTGGCTTAAGGGATGCGAAGGTTTCCCTCGAACTCATGGACAGGATGATGCGGCTTAATCCGGAGGCTTCCAACAAC
>RKSB01000054.1 GCA_007571095.1 K189A clade bacterium
GTCGAGTGAAGCTTGTCCACTTTTTCGTACAATGACTTCGGGCTGCCGTCGTTAAGCAGGCTGTCGTCACTTTGCCTGAGTCTTTTGTCGAGCCAGCTTAAGGTATGTCGAGTGAAGCTTGTCCACTTTTTCGTACAATGACTTCGGGCTGCCGTCGTTAAGCAGGTTGTCGTCACTTTGCCTGAGTCTTTGTTCTCTGGACATCTGGGCGGCTATAATTCTTCGAGTCTGCTCTCGGCTGGCCTCATCCCTGCGGCTGGCTCTTTCGATTTGCAGTTCTTCGGGGGCGTCGACCACCAGAACCCTGTCTACCGTCTTGCGTTGGCTGGTCTCAAGCAGCAGGGGTGAAACCAGAAGGACATAGTCTGAACAGGCCTGTTCGAGTTCGCTTTCAATACGGTTTGCGATCAGAGGATGAAGCAGTTGCTCAAGCCAGTGCCGGGCGGACGGGTCGTTAAAAACGATGGTTCTCAGAGCACTTCGGTCGAGATGGCCGTCGGTTCGAATGAGTTCCTGGCCGAAATATTCGCCAATCGTCTCCAGAGCAGGCTCGCCGGGAGCAACACAGGCACGAGATACAAGATCGGCATCGACAATCCAGATTCCTTGTTCGGCAAGATAGTCGGAGACCAGGGTTTTACCGCTACCGATACCACCAGTCAGACCAACGGTGAAGGGTCGAGGCATGGAGTATAAGGATCAGAAATTCAAAAGCCTCTCATGGTAAATGACAGAATTTTGAGGCGCAACTGCCGGCAGCTAGAGGTTTTCAATGACAAGGTGCGACCAGAAAGCCAGCCCGATCCAGGGTCCAAATGCCAGTGGTTCAGATGGTCGAAACCGCCCTTTGAGAAAGAGATAGCCGGCACAACACAGCCCTCCTGCCGCCGCCAACAGAAGAATGTTGGGCAGTGCTGGCCAGCCAGCCCAGGCACCGGCGGCTGCAAACAGCTTGAGGTCGCCGTACCCCAGCCCCGGTTTGCCGGCAATTCGGTAAAAGCCCTGCAGTACCAGCCACAACATCAGATAACCCAGAGTCGCTCCAAGGATGGCTTCCGTAGGCTCGCAGAAAAGCCCCAAGGTGTTGACGATCAAGCCGAACCAGAGTAGCGGCAGAGTCAGGAGGTCGGGCAGCCATTGATGGTCAAAGTCGATCAGCGCAGCCAACAACAGCCACCAGCCTGCCAGGGCGGTCAGTAAAGCCTGTAGCGGTGGCAACAGCCAGAAACTCAACAGAAGAATGGCGACGGCGGCTGCTTCAGGCCAGTAGCAGGTTCTTTGCAAAGCAGCCTGACAGCCAGAGCACAGGGTTTTGCGATTCCTGTAAAGCGACAGCAGCGACCCTCGGCTTCCAGTACAAGAATCGCTCGAACACCTGCTGGTCTGGGTAGCTTCATTCAGAGTCTGGGTTGCCAGCCTGCGGTAATTTTTTTCTATCGCTTTGGGTAGTCGAAAGGCCACCAGGCTGATCAGGGTTCCGGCTCCTCGGCCAATCAGAACCATTGCAGCTACAAGGCCTGCCAGCCAGAAGCTCATCAGAAATGACCGCCGAAGACACCCCCGAGGCTAAAAACGGGCAGGTAAACGGCTATGATCAGGGCACCCGTCAAAACGGCCAGAATACACATGGTCAGAGGCTCAAGCAGGCTGACCAGCCGTTTGGTTTTGGTCGCAACCTCGGCTTCGTAATACTCGGCAATCTTGCTCAGCATGTCGCTTAAGGCACCGGTTTCTTCGCCCAGAGCAACGGACTGCAAAAGCATCGGCGGAAACGCCTGAGCACTCCGCATGGCAAGGTGCAGGCTCTGGCCGTCTATCAGCTTGTCTATGACCTGTTGAATAGCCCGGTCATAGAAGCTGTTTCCGCTGTCGTTGGCCAGAGTTTCAAGGCTGGCGATCAGGGAATTGCCGGCTTCAAAGGAGATGACCAGAGTGTGAATGTACCTGGTCAGTATGCTTTTTCGTATCAAGCCCCCAAACAGTGGCAGCCGCAGGACCAGCGAGTCGATTTTCAATTTGAACGGGCGAATCCTCTTATAGGCCGAATGAAACCCCGCCGTCCCCAGACCGAGAATGAGCAGAGTCTCCAGCCACCAGGCCTGAGCGACTTCGGAAAGCATGACGACCGCCTGCGTAAAGGCCGGCAGTTCGGCCCCAAAATTACTGAACAGGGTTTCAAATCGGGGAATGATGTTGACCAGCATCAGACCAGTGACGACAAGGGCTGTGATCATGACGATGCTCGGGTAGGTCAAGGCCGACCAGACCTGTTTTTTCAGGCTGGCTGACCCTTCTCGATAGCGGGCAATCTTGATCAGCATCTCGTCGAGTCTGCCGGTTTGTTCGCCGACGGCAACCAGATTGCAAAGCAGAGGGTCAAATTCTCGCGAACGGTTGCTGAGTGCCTGGCTCAAGCTGTGGCCTTCGACCAGATCCTGGCGAATGACTTCCAGCAGCTGCTTAAGCGGCTTTCTGCCGGCTCCTTTTATCAGCAGGTCAAAGGCCGATACCAGAGGTATGCCAGCCTTGATGATACCGGCCAGTTGGGTAATCAAGTGAGTCGCAGCATCGGCTTTTATTCGTGCGTGATTTTTTGCACTTCGGGTTGTGCGGCCTCGGCGATTGCGAAGAAGCTGTCGAACGGCTTCAATGTCGGCGGTCCGGTTCGAAGAATCGACTGTTTTCCGGAAAGCCTTCACGACAGGGTTCTTTTGCAGGACGGCATCAGATCACTCGATTAATTTCAGCGAGGCTGGTGATGCCGCTCATCACCTTGTTGAGGGCATGAGTTCTCAGCAGCCTGAATCCCTGCTCTGAAGCCAGGTCAAGCAGCTCTCGGCTGTTGGCTCGCCCCGTCAGTAATCCGGCCAGTTCAGGCGTTATGACCAGAGTTTCGTAGATGCCTGTTCGACCGCGATAGCCGCCGATACAGAGTTCGCACCCTACAGCCTCAAACAGCAGACCGTCTTCGCTTGCATTTGAAGCAAGGCCTTGATCAAGCAGGGCTTGCCGAGGCAGCTGTTGGAGCGTCTTGCAGTGTGAACACAGTTTGCGTACCAGCCGCTGGGCAATAATCAGTGAAACCGCAGTGGCGATGTTAAAGTTGCTGATGCCGAGATGGGCCAGTCGATCCAGCGTTTCAACGGCACTGTTGGTATGCAGGGTCGAGAGTACACGGTGCCCCGTCTGGACTGCTCGAACGGCGATTTCTGCGGTTTCCAGGTCACGAATTTCGCCGACCATCAGAATGTCCGGGTCCTGCCGCAGCAGGGCTCTCAGGGCGACCGAAAAACTCAGGCCGCTTCGGTTGTTGATTTGTAGCTGGTTGATGCCGGTCAGGCTCAGTTCTGGCGGATCTTCGGCGGTGGCGATATTGACGCTCGGGTGATTGAGTCTGTTGAGCCCCGTGTAGAGGGTGATGGTCTTGCCCGAGCCGGTCGGCCCGGTAATCAGAATCATTCCCTGCGGTTTTTTGAGCGCATTCAGATAGATTGCAAGCTGGTCGTCTTCAAACCCAAGCTGTTCGGGTTGCAGGTCGTGATTCATCGAATTGAATAACCGCAGGACGACCTTTTCGCCCCACAGGGTGGGCAGGGTGCTGACTCGAAAATCAAGCGTTTTTTTATCGGCTGATCGAATTTGAATGCGGCCGTCCTGAGGCAACCGCCGTTCGGCGATATCCAGCCCCGCCATCACCTTCAACCGAGAGGCCAGCCGTAGCCCCAGATCGCCTGATGGTGAGGCAATTTGATAAAGGATGCCGTCTGTTCGAAAACGTATGCGATAGCTGTTCTCATAAGGTTCAAAATGAATGTCAGAGGCCTTGCCTTGAACGGCCCTGGTCAGTATTGAATCGACAAAGGCGACGACCGAGTTCTCGTCGTCGGAACAGGCTCCGTTGGCAGCCCCTTGTGCAGGCCTTGTCGCCGAAAGATTGAGATTTTTCGAGATCAGTTGATCGATCAGTTCGGCCAGCGAGTCGTATTCGGCAACCCACAGCGAAACGCCGACATCAAAGCGAAAACCTATGTCGTTGATGGTCGGGTTGGTCGGATCAGCCACCGCCAGCATCAGCGAATTGTCATCCTGTTGCAGCGGCAGTATCTGGCTGTCCCTGACCAGTTCAGGGTCGATTCTGTCAAGCAGTTGCCGGGCCTTCTCCAGAGACACTTCCGTTGAGTCAAGCAGGGGCATCGCAAAATCCTCGCTCAGGCTTTGGGCGAGAAGCTCGGGCGGAATCAGCCGCTCTCGAATGAGATAGCCGACAAAAGTCATTTGCTCTCGCTGGCTGTTGCTCTGTGCCTTGACCGCGGTTTCTTTTTTCAGCAAACCCTTGGCGACCATTCGCCGGGCAATGTTGTGAAGCGAGCGGCTGGCAGGCTGTTCAGGCGAGTTGGGCAAGGGCTCAGGAAAAAAAGATAAAACCTGCCTGTATGGTAGGGGAGGGGGACTTTTTATCACCGCCTTATCACCGCCGAAAGAGGGTTATTCAGCCTCTTTGTGCTGTAAGAAAATCGCTCGTCTTTTCTCCACGCCTCAAGCTTGTCTATATAATGGAATTCGGTTTATAAAAAGGCCATTTTGTGTGAGTGGCCACGCACTTATGACTCAGTCGGCTTCACGTTACAAGGGCTTTACTCTGCTTGAACTCATGGTGGTGATTGCCATCATAGGTATTCTGGCTTCAATCAGCGCGCCAATTTTTCGCGACTACATTGCCAACGCCAATATGGTCAAGGTCAGCCAGCATTACCTCTATGCGGCCAGGTTTGCCGAATCCGAGCTTCGCCGCCTGCAGGCACAGGCTGTGCTATCCTCAAACCAGTCTCTGGCCGATCTTTTGCCGAGCGAAGAGGAATTTATCGACCAGTTGAATGGACAGGGAGCCAAAGCCCCCGGCGGTGGTCCTGCCTATGCACCCGAGAGTGGTGACGGCGGCGTGATCGGCATAGAAGTCACAGGCGAGGGTACCGGTTTGATCATTCGGGTTCACCGCCCGGCCTATCATGAACTTGAAGCAGCCAGCCGTGTTATTTCTTACGAGGATCTCTAGCCGCCACCGGCCCGCTCCGCTTCAGGCCGGCTTCACCCTGATCGAACTCATGGCAGTGGTTTTGCTGCTGGGTATACTCGCCAGCATTGCGTTACCGACCTATCAGGGTTATCAGAACAATGCCGCTCGTCTGTCGTTGCTTCAGAGCATCGCCAGCATGCACGTTTTTCAGGAGGACTACCGAATGAGACACGGACGTTACGGGGGCGGTATTTACGACCGAACCAACCCGCAGGCACCGGTGACCACTCTGACTCAGGCGATTGGCTGGCAGCCGCTCGGCGAGGCTTCCGGTGATGCCGTTTACGTGGTGACCGCAGATACCGATGACTACACAGTGACCGCCACTCGAAAGGGTGTTCGGGTCAGTAAAACTTTTCCTTAAGAGGCATTCGTTCGGAGTTAGAATTGAGGCGGTGCCATACCGCCGGAATAGCTCAGTTGGTAGAGCAACGCATTCGTAACGCGTAGGTCCGGAGTTCGATTCTCCGTTCCGGCATTGGCAGTCGAGCGGTTATTCAGAGACATTATTAGTCTAAAAAATTCTTTGGAATTAAATATTTAAATGATTTTCTTAAATCAGAAACAGAATATTCTTAATCACCTGAATAATCCCAAAAAAAGACGGCGTGAAGGCAATCAAAAACATGTCTGGCAAAGTTCGGGCCCCAGGCAATCGAACCCTGACCTGCTCGGAAGAGGAATTGATTTTTCTTTTCAAGGATGTTCTACGAGCGAATAAAAAATCGAGCTATCGACAATTACCAACAATATAATTAATGGTGATTTTTTTGACGTGAGTAAAAAGCTACCCAATCATTTTGTTGATTTACTTTTCCTGGACCCCCCCTACAATCTCTCAAAGAACTATAACGGATCTCTTTTCAAGCAGAAAAGCGATGCTTCTTATACAGATTGGTTTCGTAATATTCTGAAATGCGTTCAGCCGCTTTTGAAGCCGAATGCCACAATTTATGTTTGCGCCGATTGGGCCACATCAGCTTTGATAGCCCCTATTCTTGGTGAATTTTTTAATGTTCAAAATCGGATTACCTGGGAGCGTGAAAAAGGCAGAGGCGCGAAAAGGAACTGGAAAAATAACACTGAAGATATCTGGTTTTGTACAAAGTCTGATGAGTATTATTTTGATGTTGAGTCCGTGAAGCTAAAACGGAGAGTTATTGCTCCTTACAAGAAGGGCGGTGTTCCGAAAGACTGGAAAGTAGAGAGTGGGGAAAAATTTCGGATTACCCATCCTTCAAACATATGGACTGACATATCTGTTCCATTTTGGTCAATGCCTGAAAATACTGATCACCCTACACAAAAGCCGGAAAAACTTTTGGCAAAACTCATTCTTGCGAGCTGCCCGGAAAGTGGATTTGTTTTTGATCCGTTTCTCGGAAGCGGAACCAGTTCTGTCGTTGCTCAAAAACTGGGTCGACTTTATAGCGGCATTGAAATTGACAAAACATACTGTTGTTGGGCTAAAAAAAGGCTGAACCTGGCCAAAAATGACAATAGCATTCAAGGCTATTCGGGCGGGGTTTTTTGGGAACGTAATTCTCAAGACCATAAAACGGAGAAGAAAAACCTTGGCAATAAAGAGCAGGGGTTACTGTTAGAGTGAAATCAGAATTTTATTATGGCGGAGAAGCAGAGACTGTTGCTAAAAAATTGACGAAATTACTGAAAGCCAAACGAGATTTTTTTGACTACTGAGGTGGCAACAAGCACTCGCGCCACTGGTGATGCACTAGAAGGGATAGTTGCTGATAATCTTAAGGAACTGCTTGGTGACTGGTGCAAGGAATACTCAAGTGATTTTGCACGACGAGCAATGGCTGACCTGGCTTTTACCGATAAACAGGATGTTCACTCTATTGTAGATGTCAAAACACACAGACAGGGGACCGGATTCAATATGCCCAACCTCACCTCGGTTGAAAGGTTGTCACGGCTGTACGAGTCAGATACCGACGTATTTTCGATAATCATCGTAAAGTACGAGGTCGTTCACAAAACTAAAGTGAATGTGACCAGTTGCACATTTGTTCCAATTGAATTTTTGTCGTGGTGATGCCTGACCATAGGGGCTTTAGGCTGGGGACAAATCCAGATTGCCAATTCAAATAATATTGATGTAGTGAAAGGATATTCTCGTAAATCCTGGATGCTTGAGTTTTGCGAAAAAATGGAAACCTTTTATCCAAAAGAAATATGCAAGATAAACGGTAGGCTAAGCAGGTTTCGGGAAGTTCGCTCTTATTGGGAAAGTAAGCAGGATATTTGGAAGTAGTTATTTCAAAGCACGACTATTTCTTAATCAATAATGGAAAATCTGATCCAAGCATATAACCCCCTCTTTTGAGCGTCCCAACCTCTGTCGAAGCCCGCTATTCGCCGGTTACTCTCAGGGAAAAATCCACTGCAAGAACATTTTTGGTCAGGGCACCGACCGAAATATAGTCAACTCCGGTGGCGGCCAGTTTTTGCAGATTGCCCTTGTCGACACCGCCGGAGACCTCAAGCTTTATGCGACCGGCGTTCAATTGAACCGCCTGCTCAATCTCGTCGAGTTCGAAATCATCCAGCATGATGACATCGGGTCGGGCGGCTATTGCGGACTCGAGCTCAGCCAGATTCTCAACCTCAATCTCCAGCTTGATGCCAGGCAATCGCCGCCGGGCATCGGCGATCATGGCTGCCATACTGCGGCCTGCCGAGAGATGGTTTTCCTTGATTAGAAGCGCGTCAAACAGACCCATTCGATGGTTTTGGCCACCGCCACAGAGGACTGCATATTTTTGCGCACTCCGCAGCCCCGGAATGGTCTTTCGAGTGTCCAGTAACTGCGCACGAGTGCCGTCGAGAAGGCGAACATAGTCTCGGGTTGTGGTGGCGGTACCCGACAGCAGTTGAAGAAAGTTCAGGGCGGCCCGCTCGCCTGTCAGCAACGCCTTCATTGGACCGGTCAGTCGAGCACAGCAGGTTCCTGGCTTCACCGACTCCCCTTCGTTTACTCGCCATTCAATCTGCATCTGCGAATCGAGTTGGCGATAGACCTCATTGACCCAATCCTGCCCGCAAATGACCGCCTGCTGATTACAGAAGATAGCCGCCGAACACTGCTTGTCGGGCAGCAGCAGTGCACTGATATCGCCTGAACCTATGTCTTCTTCCAGTGCCGAGGCAACCTGTCCCTGTAGATTGGTTGCTACCTGTGGAATAATTTCGCCCATGCCAGGACCGCTACGCCTCTCGATCGGAATGAATCAGGGTTTCAGGATACTTGAACACTGGTTGAGTCCAGTCGTTCGAACCCGCTCGCCAAACTATGACAACAGGCCGGATCCGGCTGATATCTCTCTGCTGGTTATTCATTCTATCAGCCTGCCTCCCGGCGAATTCGGCGGGAATTATATCAGCAGCCTGTTCTGCAACAGGCTCGATTGCCGAGGGCATTCGAGCTTCGACAGCCTGAGAAACCTGACAGTGTCCAGCCATCTGTTGATTCGCCGAGATGGTGGAACGGTGCAGTTCGTGGCTTTCGATAAACGGGCATGGCATGCGGGCCAATCCTGTTTTGAAGGCCGCCAGTCATGCAACGACTTTGCCGTTGGTATTGAGCTTGAAGGTTGCGACACCGTCCCTTACAGCGAGGTGCAATATCATCGGCTGGCGGAAATCATTTCCGTACTTTCGAACGCCTATCCGAAAATTCATCGAGAACGTATTGTCGGCCATTCGGACATTGCTGCCGGCAGAAAAACAGATCCGGGCCCCATGTTTGACTGGCCTCGGCTCGCCTCCAGACTTCGTTCAATATCTGAATGAAGTACAATGGACAGAGTCCAAATATCGATCCGAGTATATGCCCTCTTCATCGACTGTCGAAGATCTGTGCCCTGAAGAAACTGCAGAGTGGCTGGAATCGCTTGAATCGGTTATTCACCACGCCAGCCCCGAGCGAGCCCGCTTTTTACTGCGCCGGCTGGCCGACTCGCTCATCAGCAGAGGTGGCGAATCGCCCTACAGTGCGGTCACTCCCTACCGCAACACCATCCTTCCCGAGGCCGAAGCCCTGTTTCCGGGTGATGTCTATATGGAGAGAAAGATTCGCTCGATCATTCGCTGGAATGCTCTGGCCATGGTCGTTCGCTCCAATATGGACGACAACGACCTGGGCGGCCATATTTCAAGCTTTTCTTCCAGTGCCACCCTGTACGATGTCGGCTTCAATCACTTTTTTCGCGCACCTTCGGAAGGCCATCTGGGCGATCTGATCTACTACCAGGGCCACAGCTCGCCCGGTATCTATGCCCGTTCTTTTCTGGAAGGCCGATTTGAAGAGTCGCATCTCGACCATTTTCGCCGAGAAAGTGTTCGCGGACAGGGTCTTTCGTCCTATCCGCACCCCTGGCTGATGCCGGATTACTGGCAGTTTCCCACTGTATCCATGGGGCTTGGCCCCATTCAGGCGATCTATCAGGCACATGTAATCAAGTATCTGGATGCGCGTAATCTGGTCCCCATGTCTGACCGCAAGGTATGGGCGTTTCTGGGCGACGGCGAATGTGACGAACCGGAATCCCTGGGTGCCATCTCGCTGGCCGGCAGAGAACGGCTGGACAACCTTGTTTTTGTCGTCAACTGCAACCTTCAACGTCTCGATGGTCCGGTTCGAGGCAACGGCAAGATCATTCAGGAACTGGAAGGCGTTTTTCGTGGTGCCGGCTGGAATGTGATCAAGGTGGTGTGGGGCCGGCTTTGGGACACTCTTCTGGCGAGAGACCACAAGGGGCTGCTTCAGCATCAGATGGACGTCACGGTGGACGGTGAATATCAAAACTGCAAGGCGCGTGGTGGTGCCTACACTCGAGAGCATTTTTTCGGTGCCAACGAGGAATTGAAAGCCATGGTGGCCGACTTGTCGGATGAAGAAATCATGCAGCTCAACCGGGGCGGGCATGATCCTTACAAGGTTTATGCCGCTTATGCCGCTGCCTGTGCCTGCAAGGACAAGCCAACCGTCATTCTGGCCAAGACCATCAAGGGCTACGGTCTGGGTTCTGCGGTAGAAGCAGAGAATGTTACCCACAGCGTCAAGAAGTTGAGCGGAGAGGCCCTTCGAAGATTTCGTGATCGATTCGACATTCCCCTGACCGATGAAGAACTGGAAAACGTTCCCTACTATCGCCCGCCACCCGATTCTCCAGAAATTCAGTATATGAAGAAGTCGAGAGAAGCACTGGGCGGCTCTCTGCCCCAACGCTTCTCTCAAGCACCGCCGCTACCGCTAATTCCTGCGTCTACATTGAAGCAGTTCTCGGCGGGTCTCGACCGCAGGGTGTCGACAACCATGGCCTTTGTGCGCATGCTCTCGACGCTTGTTCGTGATGCCGAAATAGGCCCTCGAGTGGTTCCGATTGTGCCAGACGAGGCAAGGACTTTCGGCATGGAAGGCATGTTTCGTCAGCTCGGCATCTATTCTTCCGAAGGTCAGCTGTATGAGCCGGTCGACTCTCGGCAGATCACCGCCTATCGCGAGAGCAAGGACGGCCAGGTACTGGAAGAAGGGATTTCGGAAGCGGGTGCTTTTTCGGCCTGGCTGGCGGCTGCCACCAGCTATTCAACCAACCGTTACACACTCATCCCGTTTTATGTGTTCTATTCCATGTTCGGCTTTCAAAGGGTGGGTGACCTGGCCTGGGCGGCAGGCGACTCTCAGGCCCGAGGCTTTCTGATTGGTGCGACTTCGGGGCGCACCACCCTGAACGGCGAAGGCCTCCAGCATCAGGATGGCCACAGCCATATTCTTGCCGACACTATTCCCAACTGCATCTCTTACGACCCGGCCTATGCCGGTGAGTTGGCGGTCATCCTTCGGCACGGTCTGAAGCGAATGTACAGCGACTGCGAAAGCGTCTTCTTCTACATTACCCTGACCAACGAAAACATGACCCATCCGCCTCTGCCCGAAGGTGCCGAAGAGGGTGTTGTCAAGGGAATCTATTGCCTGGAGAGAGATTTTACCGAGCCTTCGGATCCTCTCAGTGTGCAGTTGCTGGGCTCGGGAGCCATATTGTCTGAGGCCAGAGCCGCCGCCAAACTGCTGCGTGAAGAGTATGGTTGTGCGGTCAATGTCTGGAGTGTGACCAGCTTCAGCGAATTGAAGCGAGAGGCTCTGGATTGCGAGCGCTGGAACATGCTGCATCCCGATCAGGAGCCGAAAGTGCCCTGGGTCGCACTTAAGCTGGGTTCGGCAGAGACAGTCAAGGTGGCCGTGTCTGATTATCTGAAATCGCATGCCGGCTCGGTTGCTTCGTTTGTGCCCGGCGGCCTGAAGGTTCTGGGGACGGACGGCTTTGGTCGGTCAGATACTCGCCAGGCCCTTCGCCAGTTCTTTGAAATTGATCGCTACTATATTACCGTCAGTGCCCTGCACGGCCTGATGCTCAAACAGCGAATTCCAGCCGGCAAGGTCATGGCCGCCCTCAAGAAATTTGAAATCAACCCCGAGAAGCTGAACGCCAGATTCGCTTAGGTTTATTTCTGCGGAGAGGACGAATGGATCGCGAAATCAAAATCCCCGATGTCGGCGACATTGACAATGTCGAAGTGATCGAGATTTGCGTGGCCAGGGGCGACAGGGTCAAGTGCAACGATGTTCTGGTTGTTCTGGAGTCGGACAAGGCTTCCATGGAAGTGACCACCGACTACGAGGGCGAAGTCAAGGACATCAAGGTAGCACTGGGCGACAAGGTGCAGACGGACTCGCCGGTCGTCACTCTGGGGCTGAGCGAACAGGCGGCAGCCTCGGAACCCGTAGAGCAGCCGGAAAGCAAGAGTGCTTCATCTTCATCGCCACCTCCTCCTTCTTCATCGCCACCTTCATCGCCTCCGCCATCACCGCCTCCGCCAAAAGCCGACGACACAGATGCTCCTGTCCGCTCTTCGGCTCAGGAGGCTGTGGAACAAGCGAAGGCAGAACCTGTTCGGCCGGCTGCCCGGAAAGAGGTTTATGCCGGTCCCGGTGTGCGCAAGCTGGCCCGTGAACTGGGCATCGATCTGACTCAGGTCGCACCGACCGGCCGACATGGACGCATTCTCAAGGAGGATGTGCAGTCTCATGTCAGAAGCCGGCTTTCCTCTTCTCTGTCGGCCTCCGGCGTTGCATCGAACCTTCCGGCAATAGACTTCAGCCGCTTCGGCGAAGTGGATATTCAGCCGCTTGAAAGGATTGTCCTGAAGACCGCCGCCCGCTTGCAGCAGGGATGGCAGACTGTACCCCAGGTGACTCAGCATGAAGAGGTTGATATTACTGAACTGGAGGCATTCCGAAAGGGCCTGCGGGCCAACCCGGCAAACACCCACAAGCCGAAGCTGACACCTTTGCCCTTCATTCTCAAAGCCTGCGCGTCGGCACTGGCCGTTCACAAAAAACTCAACTGCTCTCTGAGTCATGACGGCCAAAGCTATGTTTTTAAGAAATATGTGCATATCGGAGTGGCGGTGGATACGCCGTCAGGGCTGGTTGTACCAGTTATTCGGAATGTTGAGGAAAAGGGCATTTGGGAACTCGGCGAGGAAATTCGAGTGCTTTCTGAAAAGGCGATTAAAGGCCAGCTAAAGCCGCAGGAACTTCAGGGTGGTTCCTTCACTGTATCCAGCCTGGGCAATCTCGGTGGAACCGGCTTTACACCCATAGTCAACCCTCCCGAGGTCGGAATTCTGGGTGTAGCCCGAGTCCAGTCCAGGCCGGTTTATCGGCAGCATGAACTGGCCGAAAGACAAATGCTGCCCTTGTCCCTGTCTTACGACCACAGAGTCGTCAATGGAGCCGATGCCGGCCGGTTCATGGTCGATCTGGCCGACCGGCTCAGGGATATACGGATTTTGTTGCTGGACTAGAGGTGCTCAAGGCACCGGCTGCATTCTCCGGCAGCGATTCTTCGGCGGAAAAGCCCTGCTTGCTTCTTGTGCCGATGAAGTAAACCAGAAAGACCACCGGTACCCCCAGAACTGCTGTCAGCAGGAAGAAGTTGCTGTAACCCATGGCTTCTACCAGGGTTCCTGAATAACCGCCGATCAGCTTGGGAAAAAGCGTCATCAGGGAACTGAAAATGGCGTACTGAGTGGCGGTAAAAGCCGTATTGGTCAAGCTGGAAAGCCAGGCGATGAAGGCGGCAATGGACAACCCCTGACTCAAGTTGTCGGCTGCGATCACTGCGGCCAGATAATAGATATTGGGTTCGATGCGGGCGATCCACATAAACAGCAGGTTGGTCAGAGCAACCAGCACAGCACCGATGATCAGCATGCGCAGAATGCCGACCCGCATCACCAGAAGCCCGCCCACAAAGCTGCCGCAAATGGTCATGAAAACGCCAAATGTCTTGCTGACTCCGGCGATTTCGGCTTTGCTGTAGCCGACATCCTGATAGAACACATTGGCAATGACACCCAGAACGATATCGGCGATGCGATAGAAGCCGACCAACAGCAAAATCCACCAGGCCATTCGGCCATACCGCCGAAAAAAGTCGACAACTGGCGACGAGTAGCTTTCTCGAAACAGGTCCGGCCGAATCCAGTGCAGTCGAACCGCTGCAAAAGCCACTCCAAAAGCCGTTGCCAGGGCCAGCAACAGAACCGAGGTCGAGTAGAGAAAGGCCTCGACCGGCAAAGACGCAAGCCCCAGATCGGCCGCCGACGGAGTGGCAACAAAGACACAGATGATGACCAGTATCGATGCCACAAAAACGACAAAGAGCTTTGCATAATCTATTGCCGGGTAAGGGTAGTCTCGTGCCGCCGGACCGCCCGAAGATTCGTCTATAGGATTAGCTGAGGGCTCTTCTATAGGATTAGCTGAGGGCTCTTCTATAGGAATGGCTGAGGATTCTTCTATAGGATTAGCTGAGGATTTGTCTATAGGAATGGCTGAGGGCTCCTTTATAACAAGAGTAGTGACTAGCCCGATGGCCATCATCAGAACCATGCACAGATAGGCGTTTCGCCAGGCCTCATAAACATAGTCAAGACGTGTACTGCCGAACCACTGGGCAAGATAAAGTACGCCTGCACCCGCCAGCAGGGTGGCCACTCTGTAGCCGGTGATATAGGTCGAAGCCAGCATGGCCTGTAGTCTCGGGCTGGCCAGTTCAATTCTCAGTGCATCAATGACCACATCCTGAGTGGCCGACGAAAAGCCCAGCAAAACGGCAGCCAGTGCCATGGCCAGCGTGGAGTTTTGAGGGTTGGTAAAGGCCATCCAGGCGATGGCGACCATCACACCGCCCTGAGAGAGAAGCAACCAGCTCCGCCGCCGCCCAAGCCGAAAACTCAGCCATGGCACTGGCAACTTGTCTATCAGGGGTGCCCAGACGAACTTGAAAGAATAGCCGAGGGCAGCCCAACTGAAGAAAGTAACGGTCGATTTACGAATGCCGGCTTCGCTGAGCCAGATCGAGAGGCTGGAGAATATGAGCAGTACAGGTATGCCGGCAGAGAATCCCAGCGCCAGCATGATCCAGACCGACCGCTCTCGCCACCAGGGTTTGTGTACTTGTCTGGTCAATGACTCGATAAGCCCGCTCTAGTGAAGTTGCCAGCCGTACCGTTGCAGATCAATGCGCCCGTTTTGCAGGTGAACACCCTCTTTTTCGAGTTTTCGGTATTGTACACTGCCGCCCTTGTTGCTTCGCCTCGTTTTGCCGACGGCACCCACGACTCGATGCCAGGGCAGACGTGTGTCTTCGGGCAGGTTACGCAACAAATACCCCACCCAGCGGGCATGGCCTGGTACACCCGCCAGTTTGGCTATGGCACCGTAGGTAGTCACTTTTCCAGGTGGAATCAGGCTGACAATTTTCCACACCTGATACTTGATCGATTCGAGGTTGCCTTTTTTGATCGCCAAGCGTCAGTTCCGAATGAATGAAGAAGGCTGTCCGCCACTGACATGGACTCGAATTCGGGGGCGTAGCCGAACCCAGCCGAATTCGGTGTCTGTACTGGCGGTTTCGTAACCCTTGTCATCGGGATACAGTAGCTGTCCGGTTGAGTCGACACGTACTCTCAATTCGTCTGTAGTCTTCGCAAGGGCCTCTAACAGCTGCTCAATCGATTCAAAACAGGCCAGTGTTGCCAGCATGTTCAGAGTTGGAGTCATCATCCGCATTTCCCCTTTGCGGTGAGCATCCAGTGCTTCCAAGGGCGAGAAAAAAGCCTGCTCTACCAGTTCGCTGTTGTCCTGACAGGGAATCTGCCCCACCGGTAATCGGCCGACGAAGAAACGAGTGTCAAACCGCCGAAGTGCTCCGGGTGGAGTGACCCACCTGGCCATCGAGTGCAGCCAGTCATTGGCCAGTGTCAGCCGCCATTTCGTGAGTATTTGCAGCAGGTCTGTTTCTCCCTTATGCAGTGATTCCCGAACAGCCAGCAGTTCAGGGTTTGCAGTCAGTTTTACCAGATTCTTCTCTTTGTTCTGGCGAGCCAGCAAAATGCCGGCTTCTTCAAAAAGCTCTCGAATGGCCGCCAGATGAAAGGCCGACAAAGGTTCTCCCACAGGAGAGGCGAAGGCTTGATAAGACGCAAGGTCGCTTTGTTCCGAAGGCTCGACTCGGCCGCCCGGAAAAACCCACATGTCACCGGCAAACACGGCCTTGCGGTTGCGCCGCATCATGAGTACCTGAAAAGGATTGTCATCCCGTAGCAAAAGTGTGGTGGCGGCCGGTTTTATGGCCACCGAGTCCCTGGTCACGAATGGCTCTTTAATGAGTGCCCTGCGGGCTTTCTGGCCCCACCATCATAAAGCATGCCGGCTTCGGATGGGTTGCGGATTCGTTATAATTGCGGCAGATTGAACCGATTCTGAAAGTCATGTCCGTGGACGCTTCTCTCAGAGTAGAGAATCTGAGCTTTGTTCGATTCCACAAAACACTGTTTCAGAATCTCTCATTTTCCCTTCAATCAGGCCAGTTAATGACGGTTGAAGGCGTCAATGGAAGCGGAAAAACCAGCCTGTTGCGCTGCCTTGCCGGACTGTATACGGAGTATTCGGGGCGAGTGGAAATTCGAGGGAACACACCTTTGCTGATTGGCCATGACTCGGGTCTGAGCGAACGCCTGAGTGCTGTCGAAAATCTTTGCTGGTATGCCGCCTTGAGAGGCCTGAAGTGCCCACAGTCAGACGTGCGGAGTGCTTTGTCCAGAGTCGGCCTGCAAGGCCTTGAACAGCATCCGTGCGGGTTGCTTTCGGCTGGCCAGCGTTCGCGAGTCGCACTGGCCAGGCTACTGATAGAACCTGCCTCTATCTGGCTTCTGGATGAGCCGGAGGCCAGTCTGGACAAGGCCGGAAACCAGCTGTTTCAAGAACTGTGCCAGGCACACCTCAAGCAGGGCGGGCTGCTTGCCCTGAGTACTCACCGGCCGCTTGAGTTTTCGTCTGCCGATCTGCGGATTTGTCTGAACGGACAGGCGACATGTGTGAATGCATAACTCAAGGTTTGCAGGTCTGTTTTATCGGGAATGGC
>RKSB01000183.1 GCA_007571095.1 K189A clade bacterium
TCCAAGCACAACGACATCAGGATCGGTCATGGCAGTCGAGTCCAGGTAGCTTTTGGCGGTCTCGGCGGCAATCCTGCCGGAGACCCACCCAGCCTCGGCCAAAGCGACCAGAACGGGGCAGCCAACGAGTGCCACTTCGACATCGGGTTGAAGCCTTTCGAGATACCACGGATAGATTTTGGAGCTGCTGGTTGCCTCTGTGCCCAACACCAGAACCTTTCTGACCGACTCCATTTGCGCGATCGTCTGAACTGTCTGTTCAATCATTCCGACCACCAGGGTGTCGGTGAGATGATCCGAAACCGTCTGCAGGGCATTGGCCGAAACCGAGTGGCAGGCCGCTACCGCCATCTTCAGATTCTGCGACCGAAGGTGTCGAGAGATTCGGGCGGTATAGCGCCGAATAGTCTCTCTGCTCTTGGTTCCGTAGGGTAGATTGGCGGTGTCGCCGAGATAATAGAAGTGTTCTTTGGGGAGAGCCTCTCTTAGAGCCTTGACGACCGATAAACCGCCGACACCTGAGTCAAATATTCCGATTCGCCTGTCGTCACTCACCAACCAATACCGAGCCTCTGATTGCGGCTGGCCGACAGCTTGAGTCTTAGCCCCTCCAGCCGAATGAAGCCTTCGGCATCTTTCTGGTCATAAGCACCTGCATCATCTTCGAAGGTGACTATGTTGGCATCATAAAGGCTGTGGGCTGAGCTCCGACTCAACACCTGCACATTGCCTTTGAATAGCCTCAAGCCCACTCTTCCGTTTACTACTGTCTGGGAGGCATCAATCAAGCCCTGCAACAGCCTGCGTTCCGGCGACCACCAGTAGCCGTTGTAAATCAATCGGGCGTAACGAGGCATAAGGTCGTCCTTGAGGTGGGCTACTTCTCGATCCAGCGTGATGGACTCGATGGCCCGATGAGCCTTCAGCAGAATGGTTCCGCCTGGCGTTTCGTAACAGCCTCTGGACTTCATGCCCACTCGTCGGTTTTCAACCAGATCGCTTCTTCCGATGCCATGCTCGCCGCCCAGTCGATTGAGTTCATGTATCAGCCGGGCCGGCGAGTAGCCTTCACCGTTCAGACTGACGCAGTCGCCCTTTTCAAAACCAAGCTCGATCTCCAGCGGTGAATTCGGCGTATCAGCCAGCCCTCGAGTCCATCGCCACATGCCTTCATTCGGCTCAGTTGCCGGGTCCTCCAGGTCGCCGCCCTCGTAAGAAATGTGCAACAGATTGGCATCCATTGAATAGGGAGAACGGTTTTGTTCGCCCTGAAAGTCGACGGGAATCTGGTGTTTCTCACAGTACTTAAGCAGGTCTTCCCGAGAATGCATCGACCATTCGCGCCAGGGCGCGATCACCTTGATTTTGGGAGACAGGGCGCAGGCACCCAGTTCAAAGCGCACTTGATCGTTTCCTTTGCCAGTGGCACCGTGAGCGATCGCCTGAGCTCCCGCCTCCTGGGCAATTTCGACAAGCCGCTTGGCTATCAGTGGCCGGGCGATAGAGGTGCCCAGCAGGTATTCGCCCTCATATAGAGTGTTGGCTCGAAACATCGGAAAAACAAAATCGCGAGCAAACACCTCTTGCAGGTCTTCGGTACGAATCTGCTTGACTCCCATGCTGGCCGCCTTGGTGCCAGCCGCCTCAAGCTCGTCGCCCTGACCCAGATCGGCGGTGAAGGTAATGACCTCGGCATCATAGTGTTGCTGGAGCCACCGCAGCATGGCTGAGGTGTCCAGGCCGCCGGAATAAGCGAGGACGATGGTTTGAATAGGTTCTGTCAAGATTTCGACTCTGTTGGTTCAAGGGGGCGCCAGTTTATCACTCTCGTCCTCGGTGAGGGGGGACCCTGACGAGGGGGGAGACCCTGACGAGGGGGGAGCTTCTTGATGAGAAGGGAGAGAAGGAAGATAGCTTTTGGGGCTGCCATCTATGCTGAAGGTTATTTTCGAGCTTATTCTCAGCTCTTTATTCAGCACTATCGGCCGAAACCTCCAGCCTGAAACCGCGTTCATGGCCGCTTGTTCAAAGACACCCGGCAGGCTTGCCTCTCGCACTTCGGGGTCTATAACCCGGCCAAGTTCGTCTATGGAGTATTCCACAATGACCCAGCCTTCAAGATTTCTGGCCAGTGCTTCGGCCGGGTATTCGGGCTCAACCCTCTGAACCAGCACAGGTTGCAGATTGGGCCCGAGACAGGCCACAAGCCCGAAGAAGCATAAAGCAAGAACAAAGGCGCGCATTGTTATATAAGAACTCCGTGCTCTTTTGCCGGCCGGTCAACAGTGTCCCATTTCAGCCAGCGAGCAAGTCTCTTTGCCCCCTACTACAACGTGATCCAGCAACCTGACATCGACCATTTTCAGGGCATCACGCAAAAGGTTTGTGATCTGAATGTCGGCATCACTCGGCTCGGCGACTCCCGAGGGGTGATTGTGGGCCAGAATGACCGCCGCCGCATTGTGGTGCAGGCAACGCTTAAGCACCTGTCGAGTGTGAACGGTGGTGCTGTCGATAGTACCATAGAAGAGTCGCTCAAACGCCAGCAGGCGATGCTTGTTGTCAAGGAAAAGTACGGCGAATACCTCGTGTTCGTGGTGGTTGATTTTGCTCTGCAGAAAATCCTCAGCCTTGTCGGGCGTGTCTATCTTGTCGCCTCTTTCCAGGGCGGCCACCGATACTCGCCGGCCAAATTCAACTGCGGCCTGTAGCAGGACATAGCGCGCCACACCAAGGCCCGGAACCGAACGGAAGTCATCAAGGCTTGAGGCCATCAGGCTGCGCAGTGAGACGTATCTTTTCAGCAGATCCTCTGACATCTCAAGCGCGCTCTTTCGGCCGTTGCCGGTACCAAAGATAGCCGCCAGAAGCTCGCTGTCCGTGAGAGTTTCCGCGCCCTGCGCAAGTAGCTTTTCTCGAGGCCGTCTGTGTACGGGCCAGTTTTTGATAGACACTTTTCGCCGGTAAGTCTTTTCTTGGCTAGCATATATAATGCACTGAGTTTTGGGCCGTGAAGCAGGCTTGGGCAGGTTCGCACATGATGTTACAGGAGAGTCTCAAACGGCATCGGTTGCTCTTGGGTGTTACGGGCGGTATTGCCGCCTATAAGACTCCCGATCTGGCCAGAAAGCTGATCGCCGCTGATTTTGAGGTGCAGGCGGTGATGACCTCATCGGCGTCGGCTTTCGTGGCTCCGATGGCTCTGCAGGCGGTGTGTGGCCGACCCGTGAGGACCGCTCTGATTGATCTCGATGCCGAGGCTGGCGGCATGGATCACATCAAACTGGCCCGCTGGCCCGATTTGGTCCTGATCGCCCCTGCGACTGCCGACTTCATCGCTCGGCTGGCGAGCGGTCGGGCAAACGACCTGTTGGCCGCTCTGGTGTTGGCCTCCGAGGCACCCATTGCGATTGCTCCGGCGATGAACAGAGTCATGTGGGAAAATCCTCGGACGCAACGAAATATTGATTTGCTTTGCCGAGACGGCATCACCGTGTTGGGTCCAGACCAGGGCGAGCAGGCCTGTGGTGAAATCGGCTTTGGTCGAATGGCCGAACCCGAAGACCTGTGTCGGCAGATGCTCGCCCTTAGCCGACGGACGAGTGTGCAGAAAAGGGGTGAGCTGGCCGGAGTGTCGGCGGTGATTACCGCAGGCCCCACTCAGGAGGCCATTGATCCGGTGCGCTATATCAGCAACCGCTCCTCAGGCAAGCAGGGATATGCACTGGCCATCGCCTGTTTGCAGGCAGGTGCCGAGGTCAAGCTGATCTCAGGGCCGGTGTCGCTGCCGCCGCCTGCCGGCATTCGAGAGCATATTCAGGTTACCACCGCCGAACAAATGCATGCAGCGGTCTTGCAGCATATCAGGGGTGCCGATCTCTTTATCGGTACGGCCGCGGTTGCCGATTACCGTCCCTGCAAGCCGGCCGCCCAAAAGATCAAAAAATCGAATACAGCCAGGGAAGTGACGCTGGATTTGACTGAAAACCCCGACATTATCGCAACGGTAGCGTCTCTGCCCGACCGCCCCTATGTCGTTGGTTTTGCCGCCGAGACTCATCGGCCATTGCAACATGCCGAAGCAAAACGGGCGCGCAAAAACCTTGACATGATCGTATTGAACGATGTGTCCGAGCCCGGCATCGGCTTTGACAGTGATGACAATCAGGTCACCATCATCACCGCCGATGAACAAACGAATCTTCCTCGACAGGACAAGTACCGGCTGGCCACTGAACTGGTTTCACATATCTCGGCCGGCCTGCTGGCCGCTCGAAGAAGCGAGCCCGCCAACAGCTAGTTTTCTGAGTAGCCAACTTCGGGCATTCTCCGTGACAGAAATACCCTCAAACATATTCCGCAGCTACGACATTCGTGGTCTGGTCGGTACTCAACTCAACGAGCAGGTGATGTTTGCCCTGGGTCAGGCTCTGGGCAGTGCCGCCCTCTGCCAGAACCAGCAATCCATCGTGGTGGGCGGTGACGGTCGCCTGTCCAGTCCGGTACTGCAACGAAGCCTGACCGAAGGTTTGCTGGATGCCGGCCTTGAGGTCATAGGCATAGGCCAGGTGCCAACACCTGTGCTCTACTATGCCACTCATGTTCTGCCGTCCCGGTCGGGAGCCATGGTCACCGGCAGCCACAACCCGTCTGATTACAATGGCCTGAAAATGGTTATCGACCAGAAGGTTTTGACTCAGGAGGCTGTGATCGGCCTTCGCGAGCGTATTATTGAAAAAGATCTGATTACAGGCCGCAAGGGGTCCTTACAGCAGATCGAAATCATTGACCGCTACATCGCCGAAGTAGCCGGGGAAATCAAGGTCAGCCGCCCCCTGAAGGTGGTGGTGGACTGCGGCAACGGAGTGCCGGGTGCAGTGGCTCCTCGGCTTTTCGAAGCCCTTGGCTGCGAGGTTGTTCCGCTCTACTGCGAGGTTGACGGAAGCTTTCCGAATCATCACCCGGACCCGGCTGAACCCGAAAACATGCATGATCTGTGTGCACTGGTTCAGGACTGTTCGGCCGATATTGGCCTGGCCTTTGACGGCGACGGCGATCGTCTGGGAGTGGTTACGGGCCGAGGCCAGATCATTGCCGCCGACCGCCTTCTGATGCTGTTTGCCAGAGACATTCTGCAACACTGTTCAGGCGCGCCGATTATCTTTGATGTCAAATGCTCGCGCAGGCTGGGGCAGTTGATCGAGCATTCCGGCGGCGAGCCAATCATGTGGAGAACAGGCCATTCGGACATCAAGACAAAGATCCGTGCAAGCAATGCCCCCTTCGGCGGCGAATATTCCGGACACATCTGCTTTGCCGACAGATGGTACGGGTTTGACGACGCCCTCTACAGCGGTGCCCGCCTTATCGAGCTGTTGACCCAGTCCGGGCTGTCCTCCGATCACCTCTTCGACTCCGTGCAGGCGGACATTTGCACGCCAGAACTCAAGGTCAAAACCACTGATGAGGAGAAGTTTGACATCATTCAGATGCTCTCTGACAAAGGCGAGTTTGAAGATGCCTCGATCAACAGGATAGACGGCATTCGGGCGGACTATACGGATGGCTGGGGGCTGGTTCGGGCCTCCAACACCAGCCCGACTCTGACCTTGCGTTTTGAAGGCGAAACGAAAGCGGCTCTGGCCAGAATTTATCAGATTTTTGCCAATGCCCTGACGCAACTTGCACCAGACCTCGAGATTCCTGAACTGCCATGAGCACAAAGCACAAGGACACTGACAGTGTTGCCAGAGTACTGACCGAAGCCCTGCCTTACATTCGGCGATTCGCCGGCAAGATCATGGTTATCAAGCTGGGCGGCAGTGCGATGGAGGACGAAAACCTGCTCAGCAACTTTGCTCGGGATCTGGTTCTGCTCAAGCTGGTGGGCCTGCACCCCATCGCCGTTCATGGAGGCGGCCGGCACATCAACGAAATGCTGGGCCGGCTCGGCATCGAGTCGAGCTTTGTTCAGGGCATGCGAGTGACTGACTCGTCAACCATGGAAGTGGTGGAAATGGTGCTGGCCGGCAGCCTCAACTCGAGCATCGTGACTCGAATAAACCTTCATGGCGGCCGGGCAATTGGATTGACCGGCAAGGACGGTGCCATGCTGAAGGCCAGGTCGCTGCAGGTCGAGGTTGATGGCAAGGCGGTTGATCTTGGCCGAGTGGGAGAGGTTTGTTCGGTTGACAAGCGCATTCTGGTGGACCTGTCCAACGACGGCTTTATTCCCGTTATCGCGCCCATTGGTTACGACGATTCGGGTGCCAGCTACAACATCAACGCCGATCTTGCAGCCAGTGCTGTGGCGGCGGAGCTGAACGCCGAAAAGCTGATTCTGCTCACCGACACGCCCGGCATCCTCGATGCCGACAACAAGACTCGCTCGCAGATCGACAGCAACCAGATCGA
>RKSB01000169.1 GCA_007571095.1 K189A clade bacterium
ACTTGGCCTGGTAGGGAAAGACATCCTGTTGCCAGTGCTGGCCGTCGATTACACATTCAAAGGTCGAGCGGCCTGCATCCAGTGCCTGAGCATTCGCTATCAGCAGGGGAACATAGACTCGACCTATCTCGGCAAGCAGTTCGAATAATGTTTGCTCGATGGAGTCGGAATCGGGCCAGGGTGAATCGGCTGAATAGCCGCTCAAGTCATCAACTACATCTGTCCAGGCATAGACGCTCGGTGCCTTCTGCAGGCAAATGGCCGAAGGAGTCGGGTCGAATTTGGCCAGCTGCGTAAGCTGGGCATAAATGGCAAAATCAGCAGAAGAAGGCCGCTGGCCGAACACAAAAGGCTGACTTTGAATCAGCCGGTTAAACAGTTCCAGAAAGCGTCGATAGCCCGCTTCTATCAGGGGACTTGTCAGTTCGTTCGAACCGACAACCGAAAGCCTTGAAATCTGACGCTCGGCGAAGGCATCACCAAGCGTCCTCATAGCCTCCTCTGAACCCTGTGCATAACGCCAGCGTGGCAACACCCTCGAAGCCATGACAATGTCATCGGGATATTGCCAGCGGTAGTGAAACATGGGCTTGGTCAACCATTCGTCGGCATAGTCTTCGATGAGGTAGTTGACAAAAGCCATGACCGGATCAGTCGGCAGAGTTGGCCTCGACAGAAAGCTCTGCTCAAGACGGCGAATAATCGGAGTCGAATCAACAACTGCCTCCAGTTCTCCTCGCGCATTCGGCAGATAGAAGGTCGGTAACAACTCGACTCGAGGGCGAGGAAGATCATTTCCCGATTCGGCGTGCCCCCCCACCCTGAACTCGTAGGCTATACGCCGGTAACGCAGGTAGGCCAGCATCTTGCGAGTATAGGGCGATCCGGGGACACCTCTGAACAGGACAGGCTGCTCTCTTCGAATACCTTCTTCTGAATTCGTCACGACAAAAAGAGTCGATTAGCCGCCAAAATCGTCGAGCAGTATATTTTCAGGCTCAACGCCGAGGTCATTCAGCATCTTGAGTACCGCCGAAATCATTGGCGGCGGGCCGCAAAGATAGTATTCGCAATCCTCGGGCGAGGGATGGTCCTTGAGATACTGGTCGTAAACAACCTGATGAATGAAGCCGGTCAAGCCATCCCATTGATCTTCCGGCTGCGGGTCGGAAAGAGCGACATGCCACTGAAAATTTTCATGCTGACTCAAGGAATCGAAGTCTTCCGAATAGAACATCTCTCGCAGTGACCTGGCACCATACCAGAAGGAAGCCTTGTAGCTTGTCCGCTTGCGCTTCAACTCATCAAAAAGGTGCGATCTGAGAGGTGCCATGCCGGCACCGCCGCCGATCCAGATCTTCTCATTGTCAGTGTCCTTGACGAAAAAATCTCCGTAAGGACCGAAGACCGTCAACTTGTCCTGCGGCTTCAGGTTGAACACATAGGAGGACATCTTGCCGGGCGGAAAGTCAGTACCAGGCGGCGGCAATGCCACTCGAATGTTGAATTTGAGAATACCCTTCTCTTCAGGGTAATTGGCCATGGAGTAAGCACGAATGACCGTCTCATCCGTCTCGGAGACATTGTTCCAGACCTTGTATCTATCCCAGTCCGAGCGATATTCGTCCTCGACATCAATCTCCTTGTAATCGACACGATGAGAAGGTGCCTCAAGCTGAACAAACCCGCCTGCCCGAAAATCAACATCGGCTCCTTCAGGCAGTCCAATCACCAACTCCTTGATAAAGGTCGCCACGTTTTTATTGGACAGCACCGTGCATTCCCAGCGTTGTACTCCGAAGGCATCTTCGGGAATGTTGATTTTCATGTCCTGCTTCACCGCCACCTGACAGGCCAGCCTCCACTGGTCCCGAATCTCGCCTCGGTTGAAGTGCCCTTCCTCTGTGGACAGAATGGAGCCGCCGCCTGATATGACCTGGCATCGACACTGGCCACAGGTACCACCACCGCCACAGGCAGACGACAAAAAGATGTCTTGATTGGCCAGAGCACTCAGCAGCTTTGAGCCTGTGTCAACCTGCAGGCTCTTGTCGGCGTCGCCATTGACGACAATGTTAATTCGACCGGAGGCAATCAACAGCGTGCGGGCGAACATGATGACAAACACGAGGGCCAGCACGGTGCCGGTAAACATCGCCACACCCAGAGCAACAGTGAGCCACATAGCCTACTCCGAAACTGATCGTCGAATCCGGTTAGACTCGAACGAGATTAAATATCAATGCCACCAAAGGCCATGAAGCACAGAGACATCAGACCAACCGTGATAAAGGTGATGCCAAGGCCGCGCAGGCCATCAGGAACATCGCTGTATTTCAATTTTTCCCGAACGCCGGCCAGAGCAACGATCGCCAGTGCCCAGCCGGTACCCGCACCCAGACCAAAGACAACCGATTCGCCAAAAGTGTAATCACGTTCCACCATAAACAGGGCCGCACCCAAAATGGCGCAGTTGACCGTAATAAGGGGCAGAAAAACGCCCAGCACATTGTATAGAGCCGGTACATAACGATCCAGAAACATCTCCAGAATCTGGACGATGGCGGCAATAACTCCTATGTAGGACAGGTACCCGAGAAAAGACAGATCGACCGACGACAGTCCGGCCCAGGACAGGGCACCCTCCCGTAACAGGAAGTTGTAGATCAGATTATTCACCGGCACCGTGATGCCGAGCACGAATATCACCGCAATACCCAGCCCAAGAGCCGTCTCAACTCGCTTGGATATGGCAATGAAGGTGCACATGCCGAGAAAAAAGGTCAACGCCATGTTCTCGACAAAAACTGCCTTGATAAACAACCCCAGATAAGCTTCCAGCACGATATTGACTCGAATTAGCTCTTTGAATGTTGGTAGTGTTCGGAGTACTGAAGGTTGGGTGCTATTGTATATTCAGGACGTTCCACCTGTGCAGGCTTCCACGCCCGAAGCACCCATATCAACAGGCCGATGATAAAGAAAGCACTCGGCGACAGGAGTAACAGGCCATTGGTCTGATACCAGCCGCCGTCACCGACGGTTGCCAGCACCGGGTAACCCAGCAGAGTGCCGGCACCAAAAACTTCTCGAATAAAGGCCACCAGAATGAGTATCACACTGTATCCCAGGGCATTGCCGATACCATCCAGAAACGACAGCCACGGCGGGTTCTGCATGGCAAAAGCCTCAGCTCGACCAAGGACGATGCAGTTGGTGATAATCAGGCCAACAAACACCGACAGGGACTTGCTGATTTCGTAGGCAAAGGCCTTCAAAAATTGATCCACCACTATCACCAGAGAAGAGATGATAATCATCTGGACTATGATTCGAATGTTGATGGGTATCCAGTGCCGAATGGCGGAAATAATCAGGCTGCTCATGCCGAGTACGAAAATCACTGCCGCACACATCACAAGGGTTTGCGCCATGCTGATGGTGATCGCCAGAGCAGAGCAGATTCCGAGTACCTGCAAGGCAATCGGATTGTTGTTAAAGATCGGATCAACCAGTGCGTCCTTACTCGCCGCCATGCTTCAATACTCCTGTAACTTCGTCATTCGCTCTCAGGGCCTTAGAGGCTGACAGCCCCTTGTCGGTTCGCCATCTTTTTCAGGAAAGGCCCGAAGCCCAACTCGCCCGTCCAGAACCTTATCAGGTTTTCAACGCCACGAGTGGTCAGGGTGGCACCGGCCAGAGCGTCGATGCTGTAATCGTCCCGACGCATACCCTTGACCAGGCGAATCGCCGGTTCTCCCGTGCTGTCGTAAATTCGCCTGTTTGGCCACTGTGCCTTCCAGTTGGGATTATCCACCTCGCCACCGAGCCCCGGCGTTTCCTTGTGGGAGTAAAAGCTCAAGCCGGCCACCGTCAGATAATCATCCTGAAGTGCCAGATAGCCGTACAGGGTACCCCAGAGACCATAGCCTCGAACCGGCAGTATGACCTGCCGAATACTGCCGTCCGGATTTCGTCTGAGGTCGATGCTCGTCAGATTCTCTCTACGCAGCAACAGCGCGATATCCGAATCAGCCGAGAGTCGAATCGACTGGTCGGGTTTTTTTGCCGCCTTGATCGGGTCATAGTTCCTGTCGAGTTCGCTCGAATCGACAAAGTCTCCTGTCCTCAAATCGACCACTCTCTCCTCAAACTCGGCCAGAAAAATCTCCTGAATGCCCTGACCTTCCGCATTCTCGGTTTTACCTTCCGACAGAACTCCGGCAGCCACCAGAATGTTACGTCTCTGATCGAGCAGTGCATTGGCATCCTGTCTGGGTTTAAGGATGACTGCCGACAAAGAAACCAGAACGGAGCAAATCAGGCTGATCGAAAAGGCTACCAGCAGAATGTTTCTGACGCTATCCTTGTTGAATTGACGATCAGCCACTGTGCGCCATCCTGCGTTTCCTGCGTTTAATGTTGTTCTGGACCACTACATAATCACACAGAGGCGCGAACAGGTTGCCAAACAGAATGGCCAGCATCATGCCCTCTGGAAACGCAGGATTGGCCACTCGAATAAGTACACAGAAAACGCCAACCAGAAAGCCGTAATAGAGCCTGCCGCGATCAGTCATGGCGGCAGATACAGGGTCGGTGGCCATATAGACAGTACCAAAGGCAAAGCCGCCGAGTACCAGATGCCAGTACCAGGGAATGGCAAACATCGGATTGTCGTCCGACCCCACCAGGTTGAAGAATGAGGCCATCGCCACCATGCCGACAAGGCAGCCGAGCATAATTCGCCAGGATGCGATGCGCATGATCAGCAACATCGAGGCACCCAGCAGAATAGCCAGCGTGGAGGTTTCGCCCATGGAACCCGGAATGTTGCCGATAAAGGCTGTAAGCCAGCTGGTGTTGTAACCGCCGTCAGTGGCCAGAGCACCCAGCGCAGTCGCTCCTGTGTGGCCATCGACTGGTACCCAGACGGCATCTCCCGACATTTGTGCCGGATAGGCAAAGTACAGAAAAACTCGACCTGTCAAAGCCGGATTCAGGAAATTTTTGCCGGTCCCGCCAAAAACCTCCTTGCCGATCACTACACCAAACACAATGCCGAGAGCAACCATCCACAGAGGCGTGGTCGCAGGCAAGGTCAGGCTGTACAGGATGCTGGTAACAAAAAAGCCCTCGTTGATTTCGTGGCCGCGCCGAGAAGCAAAAACGGCTTCGGCCAGAATACCCGCAGTGAAAGTAACAATGTAGATCGGCATAAAGTAGAAGAAGCCGTGCAGGAAGTTATCCCACACGCTGTTCGGGTCAAAGCCGGTCAGCATATTCAGGAACCAGCCTCGCCATCCGGCAAGCTCGGTCTGGCCCAGAGTCTGCATGGCTTCGTTGGCCTGAAGACCAACGAAAAACATACCGAAAAATCCGGGTATCCAGGCGGCAAGCCAGACCGTGATCATGATCCGCTTCAGGTCAATGCCGTCGCGTACATGGGTGGCACCGGCGGTCGTTTTGCCGGGCGTGTAGAGAGCGGTATCTATGGCCTCATAAAGAGGATAAAAAGCCTGAAGGGATCCCCCCTTGAGGAATTTAGGCTCAATCCTGTCCAGCCATTTACGCAGATTCATTCAAGTCTTCCCTGCCTTATGCGGGCGAGTACTTCCTGTGAGTAGTTTGCGTGAAGCCGGGCCATAGTCGTACCCAGCCGAGCGGGCATCAGTACAAAATACCGAGTCCTCTTCTTCCAGCTTCGACTTTCGGGCGAGCAGGCCATTCGGCGACATTCCGCTATACATCATGAATCATTCCCTGGAAAGTCGCCGTGAGTCAGGCCAATCAACGGCGGTTTCCGGCTTTTCGAGTTCGTCCGTTGTCGCAGGTTCATCTCAGCCTTCCCTCTCTATGCGGGCGAGTACCTTGCGTAAAACCGGACCATATTCATACTTGGCCGGACAGGCATAAGTGCAAAGTGCCAGGTCTTCTTCTTCCAGTTCCAGGCAACCGAGTGAAACCGCCAGATCCAGATCCTCGGTGAGCAGCGCACGTAGCAGTTGAGTAGGCAAAATATCCAGCGGCATCACGCATTCATACATGCCGACCGGAACCATTCCTCGAGGGCTGCCGTGAGTACTGGTGGTCAGGGGCAGGTTCTTTCTTCCAAAAAGGCGGGAAAGATAGATAGGCATCACCGAATGCTTGCGCATGCCCGAAGACATCCAGCCGAAAAGCTCGCGTTTCTGGTCCTCTTCCAGCACCGACAGTTGAAGATGATAACGGCCAAGAAAAGCCGATGGACCGCGAGCCAGGCTGCCGGAAAAAACCGAACCCGAAATCAGTCGGCACTGCGTACTGGATACTTCTCCGGCGGCCAACTGTTCGAGATTGGCCCCCAGTCGAGTGCGCAACAGCCGAGGACGCTCTACCGGTGGACCACCAAG
>RKSB01000212.1 GCA_007571095.1 K189A clade bacterium
CGGCCCCTGCATTCATCCCTATGCCGGTACCGGCAGACAATTCAGCTATGACCAGGCTGACTCCGAAAACGAATACTCGACGGCCGAAATTCGGTTCAGCTCCAACTACAGTGGCCCGTTCAACTTCACGCTGGGTATCAACGCTTTTTCCAACGAAGCATCGAGCGACTACTATGTGGTCAGTAACGCACTGGATCTGGTGACCAGCTTTGCGTCGCCCTTTTTCGGTGGTGCTCAGCTCTATCCGGGTTATTTCTCAAGCCAGACCAACGAACTGGAGTCAGAGGGGCAGGCTGTATTCGGTGAGATCTATCTGGACCTCAGCGACAACTTCAAGCTGACGTTTGGCCTGAGATACAACAGTGATGAGAAGACGGTCAATGACAGCGGTATTCTCTACAATTCAGCCATTACGCCCGCCGGCATCTACCGGACTTCGGTCGCCCCCCTGCTGGGTGCAACCGCCGTGCCGGCTGTGGGTACGCTGGACGGTGACCTGCTGAGGCTTTACAACAACGAAGAACAGATTGCTGCCCTTGAAACCGACCTGACCGCCGCCCTCACGACCATCGCCGGTGGCGGCTTGACGGACGTACAGCAGGCTGGCTTGATTGCCGGCGCCTGGCTTCCCGCGCTGACTCGAGTACCTGTAGCCCCTGTGCCGGGCGAGGAAAGAATCCTGACCGGATCGCCCAATTCCTTTGAATGGGAGGAGTACAGTGGGCGCGTCGGTTTTGACTGGAATGTTACGCCCAATTCACTGCTGTATGCCTTCTTTACCCAAGGGTACAAGCCTGGCGGCTTCAACCCTCCGGTCAACGCCGCCTTTCAAAACACGACCGCCTTCGATTTTGATGCCGAGCAGGTACGGTCGATTGAAGGGGGCATCAAGAACACCTTTCTGGATGGCGGTATTCTCCTCAACATCGGAGCCTTCGCCTATGACTATCAAGGTCTTCAGGCCACTCGCATCGTCAATAACTCGTCGATCAACGAAAACATAGACGCCCAGATCTTCGGTGTCGAGGTCGAGGTCTCATTCGATGTCATTCCCTGTCTGTCCGTTGACCTTGCCTATTCCTATCTGAACTCGGCCGTTGACGGCTCTCGGTCGGTTGATCCTATTAACAGGACGGCCGGCGACCCAGCCTGGATATTGTTGCAGGACATTGACGCCGGATCGACGGTAGCCACCAACTACATAGCCAGAATCGACGACCTGCTCCAGCTTACCCCAGTGATTGAGGGGGCTGCGGCTCTGGGTGTACCCACGACGATCCTTCCACAGGGCGGTGCCACTGTCACTTACTCCAACGGCATTCCGGTGTATGTATCCAGAAGCTATCTGGAGAACAGGGGAATCTACGCGACCATACCGCTGGTGGCAGGTGCTCGGGCGCAGGGTTTGCAGGCCCTCGGCTTGCCAACAGACAGCGTGTTTGCGACTTCGGATGGTATTCCGGTCGACCTTGACGGCAACGAACTGCCCAACTCGCCTGAGCATACTCTGAGGCTGGGTCTTACCTATACCTGGCAGTTGGCCGCCGCCGGCAGTCTGGCTCTGCGTTGGGACTACTACTGGCAGAGTGAGTCCTATGCTCGCGAATTCAACACTCGTGGCGATGAGATTGATGCCTGGGCTCAGCACAATGTTTCGCTGACTTACAATGACAAGAGCGAGCGTTTGCAGGTTCGGCTGTGGGTTCGTAACCTCGCCGACGACAACAATGTGACCGGCAAGTACCTTACTTCGGATACTTCCGGTTTCTTTCGCAACTACTTCCTGACCGAGCCCCGCATCTATGGTGCATCGGTTCGGTTTAACTTCGGTACCTGACCCTCAAACATTCAAGCCGTCGGTTTTTGCTGACGGCTTGTCGTTGGACAAGGCTGAGTGGCGCGCTCACAGCTTTTTGGATAACACAGCCTGACAGTTCGCTTGCAGGCATGAGCAGGCTGGACTGGTTCACCAGCAGACCTCCAGAGTCAGCTCCCATTCGCCGCAACAAGCCCATCGCCAGATTCGGCCTTATGACTCCGCTGACGACGACTCAGGCTCGTATCCAGGGCGCGCCGGCTCGGCCTGACTTCGGCAGCGACCCCGAAAACGTTTGAACCGTCTAAATCGCCGGCTTTTTTGCTGGCGGCTTGCCGTCGAACAGGGCTGAGTGGCACGCTCACAGCTTTTGTGGGTGATCAGACGCGACAGCTCGCTTGTTGAGTGCTACTTAATTGTTGCGCGATTGTTTTGTTTGTACCCTGAAACACTTTATCAAAACAAGTTGCTCTGATCGGGTGATTCGTTTACAGAAACTCCTATATCTACCCCGTATTTCTCCTTGACGGATTTTTTGAAATCCAGGAGCGCGCTTTCGTGGTTTTTAAGAAACCAGGCGATGTGATTTCGAAGATATTCATCTCGAATTCTGGGGTCTCTGAGGTCATTAGGTACCCTCTTTAACCTCTCGTCAAAACTATCGAAGCCTTCAAACGGTTCTTCAAGTCGCTCTTTTATCATCTCAACATATTCGGGGTTAAGCTCAAAGCCAATACCCTTGCGATTCAATTGCTGGCAGACCCTTAGAGTCGTGCCGCTACCAGAAAAAGGGTCCAATACCACATCTCCCGAATCACTTGATGCCAGGATCATCCTCTCGATAAGTCCTTCCGGTTTTTGAGTCGGATGATTCTGTCGATTGGGGTTGCAGTAGTGCACATGCGAAAACTGCCAGACATCCCCCGGATTGGCACCACGCATATTATTTCTGGTCCTGTAGAACTTTTGAGGCACCCTTACGCTGTCCAGGTTGAACTTATAGTTCTCGGTCTTTGTGAACACCAATATGTCATCGTGTCTCGGAGAGAAAGCCATGGTCTTTCCCAGCCCTTGCGTGTAGTGCCATGTGATCCAACTGTGGAAAAAAAGCCCCAACTCTCGATCCAGGATATCGTAAAGATAGGAGATGAACCTCACACCCATGAATACATAAATCGTTCCGTCAGGCTTAAGAACACGTCGAGCCTCCTCAAGCCAGCTCCTGGTAAACTCGATATATTCGTCAAAGCCCTTCAGGTCGTGGTTGTTACCGTAATCCTTGCCGAGGTTATAAGGAGGATCGGCGACAATCAGGTTTATCGATTCATCCTCGACTCCATCAAAAAGCCGGACAGCGTCTCCGCATCTTATGTCAGCCATGTTGCCTATTTGATCCAATTGTTTTGATGCGCATATTCAAGCCATTGCTCAAAACCTTTTCTTGAGGCAATGAACTTACGATCCAGAAGCTTGCAAAACTCCCAGGTTGTTCGCTTTTGATATGAAACATAGTGAATGTCTTTTACTTGTATCTGGCCGGTTCCTAACGCGGGATTGTAACTGAGGTCTGAATCTCCCAAAAACTTCAAATCGTAGGCATTGAAATCCACAACCTTCATAACACCCATCATCATTGATGTTTCTTCGTCCCTGCTACTATAAACCCGGTGCTTTATAGAGAGAACAATGAAGATGTAGTCGGGGTCCTGGACATACGCCGACCTTATTCGAGCAAAGGAGGTAATGTTCGGGGACTTGCCACTGTTGGGTATATCTCTTGAAGTTGTTTTAACGTCAAGGTTCCCTGTAACCACACTACTTGGGCGACGCACTTTACGAAATTGCAAAATCACATCGGCCATATTGAGGCGTCCTCCAGCCTCGACATTTATCAGATCATATTTGTTTTCACCGTCCTTGAGGCACTCGGCAAAAATTTCATACGTCCAGGCCTCGACAAAAGGCCCAGCAATCTTGTTGACATTCTCCATTGGAATCCCGAGTTTAAGATTGGTGTTAATCACGATTTTGTTTCGACCGCTGTCTATGGCCTCTCTCATAATTTCCCCCAACGAACTGATCACAAAATCTGAGCAATCCTGATAGTCCTCGCTCTCCAAGGGTTCCCTCAAATCAAGTTCGTCGTAAGTCATACCAGCCTCCTTCCAGATTCAAGCACCCATTAGCAACCACTGTTTCCTTGAATTTGTGAAGCAATGTCTACGTCCATTAAATTAATTCGCCAAGGCGTTTCGTCCTCTTAGCCAGAATAAGCGTCTTGAAGCCTTTTGAATTGAGAGATTTGCCCGATGCCAACAGGGATTCGTGCTACGTGCATGTAAATCGAAGGAGAAATTCATTGATTTGGTTATGCTGCAGGCCAGCACAACGCAAGTTCGTGTTTTCCGGCATTCAAACAGATCGAATTTTGATTGGCTCCAACTAGCCCTGGTTCACCAGCAGACCTCCAGAGCCAGCTCCCACTCGCCGCAACAAGCCCATCGCCAGGTTCGGCTTTATGACTCCGCTGACGACGACACAGATTCGCGCCGACTGCCTGACTTAAGGCTCCGTATCCGGGCCCGCCGGCTCGGCCTGACTTCGGCAGCTAACCCGCAAACGCTTGAACCGTCTAAACCGCCGGCCTTTTTGCTGGCGGCTTGTCGTCGAACAGGGCTGCCAGCGAGTGAACGAGGGCACCCGCCAACTGTTCTGGATGGTTAAGCGTGACAGCCCGTTTGTAGTGGTGGGTCACATCATGGCCAATGCCGATGGCGACCAGTTCAACCTTGCTGTGTTGTTCGATCTGATCAATGGCGTACTGCAAGTGCTCTTCCAGATAATTGGAGGCATTGACCAGCAGGGTGGAGTTGTCCACCGGCAGGCCGTCAGAAATCACCATCAGTATCTTTCGATCCTCGGGTCTTTGTACCAGCCGGTTGTAAGCCCAGATCAGGGCTTCTCCGTCGATGTTCTCCTTGAGCAATTCTTCGCGCAGCATCAGCCCGAGGTGGCAATGCGCGCGCCGCCAGTTGTCGTCGGCGTTCTTGTAGATGACGTGGCGGAGATCATTCAACCGTCCTGGTCTGGGAGGTTTGCCATTGGCCATCCAGGCTTCGCGCGACCGACCGCCGCGCCAGGCCCGAGTCGTGAAGCCGAGAATTTCTACCTTGACCGCGCACCGCTCAAGCGTTCGCCCGAGAATATCGGCGCACATGGCCGCCGTTGTGATAGACCGACCGCGCATTGAGCCCGAACTGTCGATCAACAGAGTGACCAGTGTGTTGCGAAATCGAGTCTCGATCTCTCGCTTGAAGATCAGGTTGTTCTGAGGATCGGCAACAAGATTGGCGAGCCTTGACGGGTTTATCGCCCCTTCCTCCTGGTCAAACAGCCAACTGCGTTTCTGTTTCGCCATCAACTGACGTTGCAACCGGTTGGCCAGCCTGCCTGTTCCTTGAGAGAGCTTTTTCAGACCCTCGGACAGCTGCTTGTACAGCTTGCGGATTTCGTGAAGGTCATGGAGGTCTTCGGCTCGAACCTCCTCGTCAAACTTTCGAGTGTAGATTCGGTAATGGGGGCTGTCTCGAATCATTCCTCGCTTGTCCAGCCCGCCACTCTCTCCGGCCTCTGATGCCTCTTCATTCGCCGAGTCGTCTTGTAGTGCGTGCCTTGAGTCGAGCCCCTGTTCGCTTTCGTCAAGTTCGCCGTCAGCAGAATCGGACTGTTCGGCCTCAAAATCTTCTTCGGCCTGTTGGTCGCTCGCACTGTCGGGCGAGCTGTCCTCGCTCGAATCGGTATCGGATTCCAATTCGATCGATCTATCCGAGTCAAGTCCCAGTGCTTGTGCGATCTTCAGACAGAGGTCTGCGAAGGCTTCCTGTTCGTAGAGATTGTCGGCCAGCGAGTCGAGCAGACTGCCCGCTTTTGCCTCTATCGGATCACGCCAGTCCCAAAGCAGCCCCTGCGCACTCGGCGGCAACTGCCTGTTCGGGTTCAAACGTTCCCGAATCAGAAGAGGAATCGCAACCGCCAGGCTATCGGCCGGCTCTCTCAAGTCGGTGCTCAGGTTTTTGCAGTCATTCTCCAGCATAGTGTCGAGATTGCGGCCAACACCCGCCATTTTCTGAACGCCTATGCTGTAGAGGCGCGCCTCTTCGCTGTTGCGAATGATTTTCGTAACAGTCGGATTGCGATCCCATTCAGCTTGCCGGCCGGCATCAGAGTAGCGATGCCGAAGTGCGTACAGGTCGGCTCGGCCACGGGCTCGCCGAATCTCCTGAATGTCGGCTGTCGGCAGTGGCAGACAGCCCCGCTTGTTTTTGTCGGAGAAATCAGCCTCCAGATTTTCGTCTGCGGCGATGGCCCGCATGGTCGACAGGGTAGCTCGTTTGTAGCTCTCCTGAAAGCTTTCCCGGTCGAAAAAGGACACCTCGACTTGCAGAGCCTCAGCCGCTCGCTGCCGTATCCTTCAGACCCAGCTCAGAATCCATACAGCGCTGGTAACATTCGCTGACCAAGGGCTTTTCGAGTTCGTCGCACTTGTTCATGAAGGTCATCTCAAAGGCCAGTTCCGTGTCGTCGAATATCAGGCTGTTTTCCGCCCAGGTCAGGACTGTTCTGGGCGACATGACGATGGATAAATCACCGTTGACAAACCCCTGTCTGGTCAGTTCAGCCATGCTCACCATACGGCGAATCAGCGACCGTCCAGAGTCATTTTGATATTCAGGCAATTTGCCGAGAATGATTTCGGCCTCGACCGTTGGCTCAAGATAGTTCAGGGTGGCGACAATATTCCACCGATCCATCTGCCCCTGGTTGATTTGCTGCGTGCCGTGATAGAGTCCGCTTGTGTCGCCAAGCCCGACCGTGTTGGTGGTCGCCAGCAGACGAAAGCAGGGGTGAGGCGTAATAATGCGGTTCTGGTCGAGCAGGGTCAGCTTGCCTTCGACTTCAAGGACGCGCTGAATAACAAACATGACATCGGGCCGGCCGGCATCATACTCGTCAAAAACCAGTGCAACCGGATTCTGTAGTGCCCAGGGTAAAAGCCCCTCCTGAAACTCGGTCACCTGCTTGCCGTCTCTCAGCCGAATGGTGTCCTTGCCAACCAGATCAATGCGTGAAACATGGCTGTCCAGGTTGATGCGAATGCATGGCCAGTTGAGCCGAGCGGCAACCTGCTCAATGTGTGTTGACTTGCCGGTGCCGTGCCAGCCCTGAATCATAACTCGCCGGTTGTGCATGAAGCTGGCGAGTATCGCCCGTGTGGTGGGAGGGTCAAAGACATAGCCTGTGTCAACTTCCGGTACATGCTCGGTGCGCAGGCTACAGGCGAGTGCTTCAAGATTGCTGTCAAAACCAAAGACTTCGCTGACTTTGATCTTGCTGTCCAGCTTAAAGGATGTGATGGGCTCTTCTGTCGCCATGGACACCTCTTGAGCAGGTCAATTCGGCTATTGTAACCCAAGCCCGATAGTCGACCAATCGGCTTGCTCCGAATTCCCGCTGAAATATCACGAGCGAATCTCTTGAAAAAACAGGCGGTATGGCTGAAAATTCGGGCGAGCAAAGAAGGGGGTGTAAAAATGCCGGAAATCTGGATGATTCGCCATGGCAAGGCCGCCGCCGACTGGTCGTCGCATTCGGACCCGGGTCTCGCAGAAGAAGGGCATGAGCAGGCCCGTTCGCTGGCAGAAAGCCTGAAGGCACACCCTCGGACTCCCATTCTGGTCAGCCCGATGCAGAGAACTCGCCAGACTGCCCTGCCTTTGTGTTCGCAATGGCAAGTCAAGCCGGTGGTAACGCCAGCGGTCAGTGAAATCCCTTCACCGCCGGACATTGATAACCGCACAGCCTGGCTGAAGCAGGTGATGGAGTCTTCATGGTCGGCTTCGTCGGATGCCCTTCGACAGTGGCGAAGCGAGCTTCTGCAATGCCTGCTGACGCAGACTCAGGATACGCTGATATTCAGCCATTTCGTCGCTATCAATCTGGCCGTGGGGGTCGCTACGCAAGACGATCGCTGTCTGATTTTTCGACCCGGTTACTGTTCAATTAGCCGGTTTCGCCTGACTGACGGTCGCCTGGCTTTGCTTGAAACCGGTTTCGAGGCCCAAAGCAGGATTCACTGACGGTGTGCTCGTGGCCAAAAAATTGATTTTCGGTTTTGATGCCACCTTTCAAAGCCCCGCCCTGTCTGCCCATTTCGCCGACGACGAGAGTATCAGCAACATTCTGAAGCTGCACATTCTGCTCGGTGGCCGGTTGGGTGACGATGCCGCCGAATTGGGCTCGATTTCCGACCAACTGAGTTTTTACTACAGTGGTATAGGAACCTATGGCGGCTGGGCTCGTCGACTGCTGAACGCCGCTTTCTCGCCGGCTTTTCTGGATGAGCGCCACATACTCGACAAGGCCGATGCCGACCTCGCCCGCCACTACGAACCGGGTGATGAGATCTTTGTCTTTGGCTTCAGCCGAGGGGCCGCTGTCGCCAGAATGTTTGTCGCCCGCATGGACAAGCCGGTCAAGCTGGTTGGTGTTTTTGAAACGGTAACCAGCAATATGAGTGCCTTTGGCCTGGACCCTGAGTCGTCGAAGGATTCCTCTTTTCTGGTCAGGGAGGCTTTTCGCGACTGTACGCTGGGTAAATGTGACGCTCGGGCGATTCACCTGCTGGCGATAGACGAGCGTCGTGTCATGCTCAAGCCGACTCTGTTCAATCAGGATTCGAGAGTCACCGAGGTCTGGTTTGCCGGTGCTCATGGTGATGTCGGCGGCGGCTATTGGTTTGACGGACTTTCCGATGTTACGCTCGACTTCATGTGCAGGGAGGTGACTGCCTCGGGGCTTGAACTCTTGCCGCTCGACAAGATCGACTATCAGGCCTTGATGCCGAACGAGGGGGAAGAGCTGCAGGAGGCTGATTATATTACTCGTGATGATGTGGCCATTCACCCCATCGCCTATGGCGTACTCCATGATGCAAGGCGAGCCCTGAGAGTGGATGACATTGCTCTGGAGCCAAGGGTGCTGGGAGTGACTCGGGAGAATGTCTTCTCGGCTCTGCCTGAAGATATACCCGTCATTCATCACAGTGTACGCGAACGTTTTCTCGCTACACCCAACTATCGTCCGGTCCCCTTGCGCAACCAACACTACCGAATCATGAAACCGAATGGCCGAGTGGAAAAACGCATTCGGTGGGGAATAGAAGACTTGCGGCGATGACTTCTGTGGCTTGACACGCAAGCTCTAATTGCTCATCATCCGAAAGAGAATTTTGTGCATTGCCCAAAGGATCAGAAAGTGGCCGAAGAAGAGATTTTATCCCGCCAGCAACAAATCGAGGAGGCTCGACAAAAGTCCAATCTCGAACGCCACTTGTCATGGCGTTCGATGCTGTCTGTGGATCCTTTTGACCTGCCTCTGGACGAACTGGATCCATCCAACCCGCTGCTGTTTGAGCAGGACATGTACGGAGACTACTTTCGTCGTTTACGCGCCGAGGCACCTGTGCACTATTGTGCCGACAGTGCCTTCGGCCCTTACTGGTCGGTATGCTCTCACGACGGCTGCATGTATGTGGATTCGCATCACGAGACCTTTTCCTCGGATGTCCATACCGGTGGTATTCAGCTGGGCGGTCGAGTAGACCCTGATCTGGACCCCAAATATCACCTGCCCATGTTCATCATGGCCGATCCGCCCAAGCACGAGGCCCAGAGAAACGCGGTGGCACCCAATTTCACGATGCGCAATCTGAGCAAAATGGAGGTTCTGATTCGGCAAAGAGTGGTTGATATTCTGGAATCCCTGCCGGTAGGCGAAAACTTCAACTGGGTGGAAAAGGTCTCGGTTGAACTCACCGGCCGAATGCTGGCGACCCTGTTCGGCATTCCTCAGCAAGACAGGGACAAGTTGATCTACTGGTCGGATGCCACTCAAAATCTGACCAATCCGGAATTCTTTGAAAGCGTCGCCGAAGGCTTTGAGGAGTTGTGGCACTGCTGGGAATATTTTGCCGCCGTCTGGGAGGCGCGCAAAAAGGACAAGACACCGGCTGACGATCTGATTTCCATGCTGGTGCACAGTGAGTCAACTCGTTCGATGCCGCCCAACGAGTATCTGGGTAACCTGCTTTTGTTGATTGTCGGCGGCAATGACACCACTCGCAATTCCATTTCCGGCAGCGTGCTGGCACTCAACCGCTATCCCGATGAATACCGAAAGCTCAAGCAGGATTTGACGTTGATTCCCTCCATGGTGTCTGAGGCCATTCGGTGGCAGTCACCCGTCATCCACATGGCTCGTACCACCACTTGCGAAACCGAGCTGGCAGGGCAAAGGATAGGCCCGCTTGAGCGAGTGGTCATGTGGTATATCTCGGGTAACCGAGACGAAAGCGTTTTCGACAGAGCGGATGATTTTGTCATCGACCGCCCCAATGTCAGAAACCATCTCGCTTTTGGTTTCGGCATTCACCGCTGTCTTGGCAACCGGCTGGCAGAAATGCAGCTTCGAGTTCTGTGGGAGGAGATTCTGCGGCGGTTTGACCGCATAGAAGTGGCCGGTGATCCCATCTACCAGCCATCCAATTTCGTTCACGGCATTGTCGATCTGCCGGTTCGGCTGGTACGCCGCTGAAAATCCCCAAGAATAATTATTAAAGCACCATAGAGGAGCCTGACATGGATTCATCAACAACAGAAGAAAGGGCGAGCTTTGCCAGAATGGTTGACGGCACCGCCGATGACTATCGCATCATCGGTCGCAGCAACCGGCAATACTTTGAGCAACTGCCTGATCGAGTGCTGGCACACCTTGAGCTGCTGGCCGGCGATCATGGCGGATTTGCGGTCAGCCGGCTTGAACACAGTTTGCAGACGGCGACTCGGGCGTTGCGCGATAACCGTGATGAAGAGTATGTGGTCTGTGCTCTGCTGCATGATATCGGAGATACGCTGGGTTCTACCAACCATGCGGACGTAGCGGCGGTTATTCTGGAGCCTTTTGTGTCCGAAAAAAACCACTGGATTGTCAAGCATCATGCTGTTTTTCAGGGTTATTACTTCTTTCATCACCTGGGCCTGGATCGCAATATGCGCGACAGATACAAGAGCAATCCCTGGTGGAAAGACTGTGCCGAGTTCTGTGCCAAATACGATCAGAACAGCTTTGAGGTGGGCTATAAAAGCGAGTCGTTGAAGTTCTTTGAACCGGCTGTTCGTTCGGTCTTCTCCGAAATCAAAAAATCCATCTACCTGCCAACTGGCGACAGCGAATCCTCCGCCGGCTTTCTGGGCGAGGGCGAACAGGCCCATAAAAAAACCTGACAGAGCAGTTTTTTCGACAGTGTTTTCTCCAGATCACCCGAGTGTTCGCAATCCTTCTCGCCCGGCGGCGGTCAATACCACCACCGGTGAATCACTGACTTTTGGTCAGCTGAACACTGAGTCGAGTCGGATCGCTCGAGTGTTGAGAGAAAAGGGTCTCGCCGTCGGCGACCACTTTTCACTCATGATGGAGAACAACCTGACTTTCTTTTGCTTCGTCTGGGCGGCCTATCGAGCAGGTTTTTGTATCACTGCAATCAATCGCTACCTGACTGCCTCTGAAGCCGCCTATATCGTTCAGGACAGCGACTCCAAAGTACTGATCAGTTCAGCCAACCTGGACGTCTCGGCCGAACTCGGCCGCCGAGTCGCCAGCCACTGCCCTGTTCTTCTGAGCTATGGTGGTGCCATCGAGGGCTTTGACGCAATCGAGCCCCTGCTGGCACAGCAGCCTGCTGAACCTCTGGCGGTTGATACGACCTGTGGTCAGGCGATGCTTTATTCGTCCGGTACCACCGGGCGTCCCAAGGGCGTACTTCGTCCGATGCCGGAACACGACATCACTCAGGGGCTGGCCATTGCCGAAGTCATGAGAGCCTTCGGTTTCAGCGAAAACACGCGTTACCTTTCGCCGGCTCCGCTTTATCATGCCGCCCCCTTTCACTACAGTATCGGTACGCAGTCTCTGGGCGGCTGTGTTTACATGATGGAAAAGTTCGACCCGAAAGACGCACTGGAAGCCATAGAGAAGTATCGGATTACCCAGAGCCAGTGGGTACCGACCATGTTTCTCAGAATGCTCAAGTTACCGGAAGAAATTCGACAGGCTTACGATCTGTCCAGCCATCGGCTGGCTATTCATGCCGCCGCCCCCTGTCCGGTCGAAGCCAAACGTCGAATGATCGAATGGTGGGGCCCGATTTTATTCGAATACTATGCCGGCAGCGAAGGCAACGGAGTGACTGTGATCACTTCGCCCGACTGGCTGGAGCATCCCGGTAGTGTGGGCAGGCCTCTTGGCTGTCTGGTCCATATCTGCGGCGAAGATGGCGAAGAGCTGCCGGCGGGCGAAACAGGCACCATCTACTTTGAGCAGCCCGAAGCACCCACTCTCTTTACTTACCACAAGGATGCAGACAAAACTCTCTCGTCCCGCCACCCTTTGAACAAGGCCTGGACCACTCTGGGCGATATTGGCTATCTCGATGCCGAGGGCTATCTGTATCTGACGGATCGTAAGGCCTATATGATCATTTCCGGCGGGGTCAACATTTATCCGCGAGAGATTGAGGATGTGCTGGTGATGCATCCTCAGGTTGTGGATGCCGCTGTCTTTGGCATACCCAACGCCGACTTCGGAGAAGAGGTGAAGGCGGTGGTGCAGTGGCAGGACGAACTTCCAGAGGGTCAAAAGGCTTCGACCATTGAACAGGATCTGATGGCCTATTGCCGAGAATCGCTGGCACCTTTCAAAATACCCAGGTCCATCGACTTTACCGAAGAACTTCCGCGTCTGCCGACGGGCAAGCTGTACAAACGTATTCTGCGCGATTCATATCTGGAGACTTAGCTCTTCAATCAGAAGGCTTTGAACTTCTGCCTTCGCCCGAACTTGAAGTCAAAATTCCATTTACCGCCACCAGAGACTTCGTTCGAAGGTTTTGACTTCTTCTTCGCCTGCCTGTCGGCGAAGAGCAGGTGTGCGGACGAACTTCAGATCAGGGAAGGGCCTCGGCCTGTTGGCTGGCTGTTCGCCTTGAAGCCAGCAGCCGAACCACCTCCGAATGCCGGGCGGTGGTCATTCGGCATTGGCGATAAACGAAGGCCGCCAGCAGTGCGGGTACGGTGGCGACTATGCCATAGCTTATGCCCATTCGATAGATAATCTCCTCCGGTACAGTACCGGGCAAAACGTTTTCACCCAAAGGAAAACGGATTAAATCCAGCATTATTCCGCCAATCAATGTGCCTGCCGCCGATGACACCTTGCCAAAGAAAGAGCGGGCCGAGTAGAAGACTCCTTCACGTCGCCATCCCTTGTTGAGTTCGTGTTCGTCGGCGATATCGCCGAGCAGGGACATGACCGAAATAATCATCACGCTCTGGGAACCATAGAAAAGGCCTACGAGCAGAAGGACCGAGGGAAACAGCAACGGACTGCCGTTTTCCGGAAACCAGCCGGCCATGCGAAGCCAGATAGCCAGGCTGCTTGCAACCGCATTGACCAGCACCGAGACCGACAGCACAGATACCTTGTCGGCCCTTTGATGGAGCCTTGTGGTGATCAAAAAGCCTATGATGTAGCCGAACAGTGAGGCGATGCTGTAAAAACGGAACTGGCTGGTTGTAAATTCGAAGTAATAGATTGCGATGTGCGAGGAAAAGGCATCGTGCATGCCACTGGTAGTAGCGTAGAGAATCATGCCGGCCACCAGCCAGAGGTAGTTGCGGTTGGTAAAAATTTCTCCGAAGTCTTTGAGCACTCCGCCGGCTGTTGAACTGTCCTTCGAGTTCGGCGTATACAACCAGGGCAGCCGATGGATTGTAAAAATGATAGAGACAAGAATCGCCAGTGCCATGACACCGCCCCAGACCAGGCCGTAAGCGGGATAGTTATTGGGGTTGAGCATGCCGTTCGGGTGGTCTGAATCGCTGACAAAAAAGAAGGTGAGTCCGAGGAAATGGCAGGTTGCACCACCGATCCATAAAAAGATGGCGTGCCAACTCATCATTCGGCTTCTGCCAACCCGACTGGGGTCGAGTTCGGAGCCAAGGGCCAGATGAGGTACCGAAAAGCAGGTCAGGGAGATGCGAGTACCGGACGCAAATACCAGCATGTAGAGAGCCAGAGCGAGATTATTCCGGTTGCCCTGGCTGTCGGTAAAGAAGTCGACTGGCGGAGCAAACAGGGCGGCAAAGCAGAAGCCCAACGGCAGGGCAGAAATTATCATCAGCGGGTAGCGCCGACCGAGCCGAGTGCGCAGGCGGTCAGACAGCATGCCGACCGCCGGGTCACTGACGGCATCAATCAGCAGGGTGATGGCAACCATCAGGCCAACCAGGCTGCCCGGTACACCGATGACCTGAACATAATAGAAGAAGCAGAAGACGTTAAACGAGATAACGTGAATGGCATCGCTTGCCGAGCCTGTTCCGAAGGCCAGCCTCAAGGGTGTTCGAACAGGGGGTGCAGGGGGTGCAGGGGGTATTGAAGAAGAATTCGATGGCTGCATGGGTTTACCGGTCAGGTGAGCCTGACTGCTGACAGGGCTCTTTATCTTTTTCAGGTTCAAGATGCTAACATAGCACCCTTGTTCAGGAGAATCCTTGACGAGCTTATGAAGTGGTTTTTGTCAGCAGGCCTGGTGAGTCTGGTTCTGGTTTGTCCTTTTCAGTCGTCAAGTGCAAACAGCCTGCAACAGACTGCTTATGGCCGGCACGCCGTAGTCGTCTCCTGTGAGCGGCACGCCAGCGAAGCCGGTATTGATGCCATTGCAGCCGGCGGCAATGCCGTCGATGGTGCGGTGGCGACCGCTTTTGCACTGGCGGTCACCTGTCCGAGAGCCGGCAACCTGGGTGGCGGCGGGTTCGCGCTTATTCGCACGCCGAAAGGCGAGGTCATTTCCAACGACCACAGGGAAAAGGCACCGGCCCTGGCTACTCGGGACATGTTTCTGGACGAAACCGGCAAACCCTCTTCGGCACTTTCGTTGAACTCGGTCCTGGCTGCCGGCGTGCCCGGTACGGTGGCCGGACTCCTTGACATGCACGAGCGTTTCGGTGTGCTGCCTCGAAGCAGAGTGATGGCGGCATCCATTCGCCTGGCTCGAAAAGGGTTTCCGGTCAGCCACGATCTGGCAGAACAACTGAAACGCAGGCTTGAGCTTTTTTCACGCTCCGTTGCTGCCACGCAAGCCTTTACTCGTCGGAACAAGCCTTACCAGCCGGGCGAGATACTGCGTCAGCCCGATCTTGCCCGAACACTCATTCGAATTCGCGACTCGGGACGGGACGGCTTCTATAAGGGTGTTACCGCCGACCTGCTGGTCGCCAAAATGAAAGCCGATGGCGGATTGATAAGCCATGCCGACCTTGAGAATTACTCATCGGTCTGGCGCTCGCCGGTCAGCGGTGACTACCGAGGCTATCGGCTGTACAGCATGGCACCACCCTCGTCGGGTGGAGTCCTGCTGGTCTGGATGCTCAATATGCTGGAAAAACTTGCACCGGCACAACTGACATTCGCCAGTTCGGAGTTTCTGCACCATCTCATTGAAATTCAAAGAAGAGCCTATGCCGGCCGCTCATTTGGTGATCCTGATTTCTATCACAATGACATTGAGCTTTTGACGAGCAAGGCTTTTGCCGCTCGCCAGTTTTCAGGGATTGATCCCGAGAGGGCCAGTGTCAGTACCGACATTCGAGCGGAAGTCGAGCCTCGGCGGAGAGAGTCAACCGAAACCACTCATCTGTCGGTGATGGACAAGGACGGCTGGATGGTGTCCTTGACGACTACCCTGAACGCCTCTTTCGGGTCAAAGATTATGGTCGATGGTGCAGGTTTTCTGCTCAATAACGAGATGGATGACTTTGCCACCCTTGTCGGAGCAGCCAACCTGTACGGGCTGGTTGGTCGTTCGGCCAATCAGATCGAACCGAACAAAAGAATGCTCAGTTCGATGACACCGACGCTGATCCTCAAGGACGGCCAGCCCTTTATGGCACTGGGGTCGCCAGGTGGGTCGGCTATTATCAATTCGGTGCTTCAGGTGATAGTCAATGTCCTTGACCGTCGCATGCCGCTGGGTCGGGCAGTGGGTGCTGGCCGCATTCACCACCAATGGCAGCCTGACCGAGTATTCGTTGAGGCCTGGACTCTGTCGCCGGATGTGCTTGCTGCACTGGAGGGCAGGGGTCATCGCAATTTTTCGATTCGCAAGCCCGACGACTATAGCGGTGGTATAGGTGTGGTCAATGCAGTGATGCGACGGGCAGATGGCACGCTTCATGGCGTCGCCGATTTTCGCCGTAGCGGTGCCGCGGCTGGAATGGATTAGTTTGCGGCCGGTCTGGAAGCGCCTGCGGCCAGTTTGAAAGCGCCTGCGGCCAGTTTAAGATAGCGCCTGCGGCCAGTTTGAAAGCGCCTGCGGCCAGTTTGGAAGTGCCTGCGGCTCGAATGGATTAGCCTGCGGTCAGACTTCGGGCGAGTTGCTCGGCAAGACCTGTGCAGATCGCCGTCCTTTATCACCGAATGCCGCTGGGTCGGGCAAGCGCCTGCGGCCAAT
>RKSB01000175.1 GCA_007571095.1 K189A clade bacterium
GGTTATTATTTTTATTCCATTTTTTAGCTGAAGGCTCTATTCCCTTGTTGGCCGAGGGCTCTTTATTTTTATTCCATTTTTTAGCTGAAGGCTCTATTCCATTTTTTAGCTGAAGGCTCTATTCCATTTTTTTGGCTGAGGGCTCCTTTTAGCTGAGGGCTCTTTATTTTTATTCCATTTTTTAGCTGAAGGCTCTATTCCCTTGTTGGCTGAAGGCTCTATTCCCTTGTTGGCTGAGGGCTCCATTCCCTTTTAGCTGAAGGCTCCTTTTAGCTGAGGGCTCCGGCAGTCGGGCAGGGTCACAGGTCACCAGCGGAAACTGCTCGTTGACTCGCTTGAGCCCTCGATGCCGCATCGCCTGTCCCTGGAAGAAAAGCAGAGAGCAGCCTGGTCGAGCAATCAGAAAAGGGGAGCTTTTTCGCACAGCCTGTTGAGGCCGCTCTTTTGGTCAGGCTTCGGGCTTTCGTTTGTGCATCAGAGCCGCCCGAGTGCAGATCACCACCGCTTGGTCATGCTGGTTGAAGGCCTTGTGCTCAAAGGTGACGATACCCAGACTGTCATCGGATCGGCTTTCGCGCAGCTCCTTGACCTGAGTAAGCACGCGCAGTGTGTCTCCCAGAAAGACGGGGTTGGGAAAAACCACTGAGCTGAAGCCAAGGTTTGCGACAGTCGTACCCAAAGTGGTGTCGCCGACAGATATGCCCACAGTCAGGGCAAGTGTAAACATGCTGTTGACGAGGATTTGACCGAACTCGGTGTTCTTGCAGTATTCGGCATCCAGATGAATGGCCGCCGGATTATGCGTCATGGTGGTAAAAAGCAGATTGTCCGTCTCGGTAACGGTCCGTCGAATGGGATGGTCGAACTGCTGGCCGACCTCGAATTCATCAAAGTAAAGTCCCGGCACGATTGTTTCTGGCAGGGTTTGTCCGTCAGATTTTCAGGAAAGAGTGTTTTTGGCGAAGAGCTCGCGCCCGATCAGCATGCGCTTGATCTCACTGGTGCCTCCGCCAATTTCGTAGAGCTTGGCATCGCGCAGCAGTCGTCCCGCTGGATACTCGTTGGTGTAGCCGTTGCCACCCAGCAGTTGAATGGCGTCCAGTGCCATTCGGGTTGCCTTTTCGGCTGCGTACAGCATGCAGGAAGCGGCATCCTCTCTGGTCACTTCACCCAGATCACAGGCCCGAGCAACGGCATAGACATAGGCTTTGCACGCGCTCATGGTAGAGAACATATCGGCCACCTTTCCCTGTACCAGCTGAAAAGTGCCTATAGGTCTGCCGAACTGATGACGTTCGTGAATGTAGGGCATGACCGTATCAAGACAGGCTCTCATAATACCCAGAGAACCGGCAGCCAGCACAGCCCGCTCGTAATCCAGGCCGCTCATCAGGACTTCGACTCCAGCACCCTCGTCGCCGAGGATGTTTTCTGCGGGTACTTCGCATTGGTCGAAGACGAGCTCACAGGTATCTGATCCTCGCATGCCGAGCTTGTCCAGCTTCTGTGCGGTGGAAAAGCCCTTGTATCCCTTCTCCACAATGAAAGCGGTGATTCCTCTGGACTCTGCATGCGGCTGAGTCTTGGCGTACACAACCAGCACATCGGCGGTCGGCCCATTGGTGATCCACATCTTGTTGCCGTTCAGAATATACCTGTCGCCTTTTTTGCTGGCGGAAAGCTTCATGGATATCACATCCGATCCTGATCCAGTTTCTGACATGGCCAGCGCGCCCAGGTGTTCGCCGCTGATCAGCTTCGGCAGATATTTGCTCTTTTGAGTCGGCTTTCCGTTCAGGGTGATTTGATTGACGCACAGATTGGAATGTGCACCGTACGAAAGGCCAACTGAGGCTGAAAATCGCGAAATTTCTTCCATCACCATACAGTGTGCAAGATAGCCAAGCCCCGCTCCGCCATAGGCTTCCTCTGCGGTGATACCGAGTAGTCCAAGTGCCCCCATTTCCGGCCAAAGGTCGCGCGGAAATTCGTTGGACGAATCAATCTCTTCCGCCCTCGGCCCCAGACGATCTTTCGCCCATCTTGTGACGGTATCCCTGATGTTTTGCAGGTCTTCCGGAAGGCCAAAATCCATGGTAACGCCTCTGATTATTCCGATTGCTGCTGAAAGTTCCGGTTGGTGGCTCAGAACACCGGCTTCCATACAGCGAAAGTTCAACGAAGATAAGCGATGAACGACAAATATAACACAGGCAGTGCCTTCGCCCCGTTGCCCCTGTGCTGTAGAATTCGGCACACAGGCACTTTCAGGATAACGGAGCTTTCATGTCTCGTTTACTCACGGCCGCGAATACTTGTTCGCAAAGCTTTGTTGCCAACGACAGCAAGATGCGGTCGCTGGTTGCACAGTTGCGTACCCGTGCGAACAGCCTCATGCAGGGCGGCAGTGAAGACTACAGAGAGCGTCACAAGGCAAGAGGCCGCCTGCTGGCTCGAGAACGTATCGACCGCTTGCTCGATGAGGCCTCTCCCTTTCTCGAGCTGGGTCAGTTTGCAGCCTGGGGCATGTATTCGAAAGATGTGTCCTCCGCCGGCATAGTCACCGGAGTCGGCCGAGTTCAGGGCGTGGAGTGCATGGTCATCGCCAACGATCCAACCGTCAAGGGAGGCAGTTACTATCCGCTGACAGTCAAAAAGCATCTACGTGCCCAGACTGTAGCCAGAGAGAATCGCCTGCCCTGCATCTATCTGGTCGAATCAGGTGGTGCCTTTTTGCCTATGCAGGATGAGGTTTTTCCCGATTCGAACCACTTTGGTCGCCTGTTTTTTAATCAGGCCCAGATGTCGGCACTCGGCATACCCCAGATTTCAGTGGTCCATGGCTCCTGTACAGCCGGCGGTGCCTATATTCCAGCCATGTCCGATCAAACCGTTATTGTGCGAGAGCAGGGAACGATTTTTCTGGCCGGACCGCCGCTGGTCAAGGCGGCTACCGGCGAAGATGTTGAGGCCGAGGACCTGGGAGGTGGCGAGTTGCATACTCGACAGTCAGGCGTTGCCGACTATCTGGCGGACGACGACGATTCCGCACTGGCACTGGTCAGGGACATTGTTCGCCACCTGAACTGGCGAAAACAGGGTCTTTTGCAGTCTCGGGAACCCAGGCCCCCTGCCTATGACCCGCAAGAGATCTACGGTCTGGTCGAGGCCGACCTCCGCAAACCCTATGATGTGCGAGAAGTCATCGCCCGACTGGTTGATGCCTCTGAGTTTGACGAATTCAAACCCCTCTATGGCTCGACACTGGTAACCGGCTTTGCACACCTGCAGGGTTATCCGGTCGGCATTCTTGCCAACCAGGGTATTCTCTTTTCGGACAGTGCTCAAAAGGGTGCTCACTTTATCGAACTCTGCTGCCAACGGAGTATTCCTCTTGTGTTTTTGCAAAATATCACCGGATTCATGGTCGGCCAGCAGGCTGAGGCGGGCGGTATCGCCAAGGACGGGGCCAAGCTGGTGACTGCGGTGGCCACCGCAGGAGTACCCAAATTCACGGTCATCATAGGCGGGTCTTATGGTGCCGGTAACTACGGCATGTGTGGCCGGGCTTACGACCCTCGCTTTCTGTTCATGTGGCCAAATGCCAGAATCTCCGTCATGGGAGGAGAGCAGGCCGCCTCTGTACTGACAACGGTCAGACGAAAGGCCCTTGCCGCCAGAAATCAGCAGTGGACGCTTGAGGAAGAAGAGGCTTTTCGAAAGCAAACCCAGGCTGACTATGAGCGTTCGGCCAGCCCTTATTACGCCTCAGCCAGATTGTGGGATGACGGAATCATCGATCCGGCCGAAACCCGCAATGTGTTGGCCCTCGCTATTTCAGCCAGCCTCAATGCCCCCATTCCCGAGACGCAATTCGGGCTCTTCAGGATGTAATATCCTTGCGGCCCGACCCTGCACTGAAAGAAGAATACCAATTAAAAGAAGAAAGTACCGATGGCCATGTTTTCAAAGATACTCATCGCCAACCGAGGCGAAATTGCCCTTCGCATTCTTCGTACCTGCAAACGTCTGGGCATTCAGACGGTTGCAGTCTATTCGGAGGCTGACTCTTCTTCGCCCTTCGTGCAGATGTCGGACCAAGCCTTTTGTATCGGCCCGCCCGCTCCACTCGACAGCTACCTGAGAATAGACAGGATCATCCACTTTGCTCGCTTAAGCGGTGCCGAAGCCATTCATCCCGGATATGGTTTTTTATCGGAGAACGGAGACTTTGCAGAGGCCACAGAAGCCGAAGACATGGCTTTCATCGGGCCTGCACCCGAAACCATAAGAGCCATGGCCTCCAAGTCGAATGCCAAGGACCTGATGGCGGCAGCGGGAGTGGCCACTCTGCCGGGCTTTGCTCCCGAGGATCAGTCAATTCAGGCATTTCAGCAGGCCGCCCTGAGCATAGGTTATCCGGTTTTGCTGAAAGCGGTAGCCGGCGGTGGCGGCAAGGGCATGCGTCTGGTGGAGGATGAGGAATCGCTGGAGACTGCTCTGGAGTCGGCGAAAAGAGAAGCCAGGTCGGCTTTTGGCGACGACAGGTTTCTGGTCGAGAAATTTCTGCTGCGGCCAAGACATCTGGAAGTACAGATATTTGGCGACGGCCGAGGAGGAGTGGTTCACCTGTTTGATCGGGATTGCTCGGTTCAACGTCATCATCAGAAGATTATCGAAGAAGCCCCTGCCCCGAATCTGCCGGCGACTGTTCGAACTCGTCTGCTTTCGGCTGGAGTGGCTGCCGGCCAGGCAGTCAATTACAGGAATGCGGGTACGGTGGAGTTCCTCTACGACGGCGAACAGGAGGTTTACTTCATGGAAATGAATACTCGGCTTCAGGTCGAACACCCGGTCTCCGAAGAGATCACCGGCATCGACTGTGTCGAATGGCAACTGCGTATTGCAGCCGGCGACGGCCTGCCGCTGAAACAGGATGAGATTTGCGCAAAAGGGCATGCACTGGAAGCACGAGTGTACGCCGAAGACCCCTTCAACAACTTTCTGCCGTCCACCGGCACGCTGACTCTGCTGAAGTTGTCCGATCAGGCTCGTAACGACACTGGCGTTCGAGAGGGCCAGGAGATTTCGCCTTACTATGATTCGATGATCTCCAAGATCATCACTCATGCACCAGAACGCAGAGACGCGCTATTCGCCATGTGTGAGGCACTGAAGGCGACACATATTGCCGGCGTAAAAACGAATACCCGATTGCTACATGCCATTTGTTCCGACGAGGATTTTGTTCGCGCAGAGATCTCAACTCGTTTTATCGAGGAGCATTCGGCTCTGCTGCAGGCTTCTTCGGATTTGACCATGGCTTCGAAAATTGCAGCCACCCTGTGGCACTTTCGGGCGCTGTGGTACAGGGATTTCGGATTATCGGGCTGGCGCATGAATTCACTCGCCAGGGCGACGGCATGGATTGCCTCGGCAGACGATGTGACCAGAATGACGCTGAGCTGGCATGTAGCCGACAAGACTCAGTTGACAGGCCAGCAGGAAATTCATGCCAGTGCCGCCGCTCGAAAACGCAACCGGCGAGGCGGCCAGGAGTCAGACTTTGGTTGCCGAGTCGTTGCACTGGAGGATGATGGCGTGGCTTTTCGCTATCAGGATAAGGATTATCGGGCTTTGGTGGCAGTCAACGGCGAGGCGAGTGTGAGAGTCTGGTTTGGCATTGAATCTACCGATCTGGAGCTGGTTCAGGTGCTTTCTGCCTCGCCCGCTCAAAGAGCTGCTCAAGGGTCTTTAACCGCCGCTCTGTCGGGCACGATTATTCAAATTCTCGGGGCTGTCGGCGACTCGGTGAAGGCTGGTGACCATCTTCTGGTGATGGAGGCCATGAAGATGGAACACAGAATTCTCGCACCAAAAAGCGGAGTTATTCGAAACTTTCCGTTTGCAGTTGGCCAGAGAGTACAGGCAGGCGACCTGCTGGTTGAGATGGAAGCGACCTGAAGAGAATGACATAAAAACATAACAATATGCACACACTACTCAAATCTTGACGAACCTGTCTGCTGTGCATTACAAAGACCAACCAATATCATTTTGGTCATGACCAAAAGGTCGTTACAAGAGGGCTAAAGTTGGAATTGAGCGAGTCGAAATCATTGTTGGCGGCGGTCTGTCTACTTGTGCTGACCGCCTGCGAAGCTCCTCTGGACATGCAGGGGGTTGAGCAAGCACAGAAAGAGGCAGTCCGAAGGACGGATACATTTCAGGATGTTGTGACTCTGGCAGACGCAACCGCCGCCGTGTTTGTTGGTGGAGACGGGATTGTTGTCGAGTTTTTATCAGATGGTGAAGTTTTGCGTACGCAACTGGGCAGCTTTGGTGCTTATCCCAGTCTGATTGATGTGACTCGATGTTCGGATGATAC
>RKSB01000058.1 GCA_007571095.1 K189A clade bacterium
CTCAAACAAGACTCGTGTCTTTCTGAATATCACCGATTTGACTGACGAAGAGCCGCCCTATGCATCCCTTGACCTGTCCTATGACCCCTACACTCACAGCCCTCTGGGTCGTACTGTCAAGGTGAGTTTTCGCACAGGTTCTAGTCGCTCTCGCAAGACAGCCGCCCTTCTTCGGCCTACCCGCACAGGCCGAAGAGCCTTTTCGTCGTACTGACCGACCGGTCAAAGACGGATAAATAGCGGTCACCTCTTCTCGCAGACGATTGCCGCTATGGTGCGTTTTCCTCTGCCTCACAGAATGTGCAGTGTGGCGACAACTCAACTCCGTCTTTTGGCCCTGTGACCCTCGCAGTCCTTCTGCTTTCAAGGCGAGCTTTCCGCCCAGACTCCAGTCGTCAGGCAACCCCTTCGGGGTCTTGTCCGTCTGTACTGACCGGCCGGTCAAAGACTCCGGTGGATAGATAGCGGTCGCCTCTGTCGCAGACGATTGCCACTATGGTGGCGTTTTCCTCTGCCTCGCTGATGCGAAGTGCGGCAAACACCGCTCCTCCCGAAGAGACTCCGGCGAATATGCCTTCGCGCGTCGCCAGTGCCCTCATCGTCTGTTCGGCGTCCTGCTGACGAATATCCATCACCGTATCCACCTGTTCCTGCTGGAATATTTCGGGCAAATACTCTGACGGCCAACGTCGAATGCCTGGAATCTGTGAGCCGTCTGTGGGTTGCAGCCCGATGATTCGGATCGCCGGATTTTTCTCCTTCAGATAACGGGAGGTTCCCATGACAGTACCCGTGGTACCCATCGAACTCACGAAATGGGTAATCTGTCCCTGAGTCTGTTGCCAGATTTCGGGGCCGGTACCCCTGTAGTGGGCCAATGGATTGTCGGCGTTGGCAAACTGATCGAGCACTCGCCCCTTGCCTTCGTCCTGCATTTTCTGGGCGAGGTCACGGGCACCCTCCATACCCTCTTCTTTCGAGACACTGATGATCTCGGCACCATAGGCTGTCATGGCGGCACGTCTTTCTTCGCTCATCGAAGCCGGCATAATCAGGATCATTCGGTAACCCTTGATAGCTGCTGCCATCGCCAGGGCGATTCCGGTGTTACCACTGGTGGCTTCAATCAGCACATCCCCCGGCCGAATATCAGAGCGGGCTTCGGCTTCCTGAATCATGCTCATGGCCGGCCTGTCCTTGACCGAGCCTGCCGGATTGTTGCCCTCCAGTTTGACCAGCACCGCATTGCGCGTGTCGCCCGGCAGTCTTTGCAGTCGAACCAGCGGCGTCTTGCCGACACAGTTTTCAATGGTTGGATAATGCATTTGCTTGCTCATCAGTGGTTGTTTGCAGAGTCTTGCTACGCAGACGCACTCTCGCCACCGCAGGTATTTTTGAGCGCATTCCTGAAGGTCGTCTGTAGCCCCGAAACGGATAATAAGTTACCATAGCGAGCGGTTTCGTTGCTGTCTTGCAACCGGATCAAGGCAGCGAAGCGAAGCAGGGATACTGGTAAAATCGAGGACAAGGGAAAATGCCTGCCTTTGACATTGTTGCCGAAGTTGATGACATGCACGAGGTTTCCAATGCGGTCGATCAGGCCAACAAGGAGTTGACCACTCGTTTTGATTTTCGCAATGTTCGTGCTCGCTTTGAATGGACGGGTGAGCGCATTCGGCTGGTAGCCGAAGAGCGGTTTCAGCTCAAGCAGATGACCGACATCCTGTTTTCGAAATGTGCCAAAAGGGGCATTTCGGCTGGCTTTCTTCAACTCGGAGAGGTTGAGGGTTCAGGCAGGGAGGTCAGGCAGCAGATTGATATTATTCAGGGAATAGGACAAGCTGTGGGTAAAAAAATAATCCAGCTTGTCAAGTCCAGCGGCCTGGGGTTAAAGGCCAGTCTTCAGGGAGACAAGGTCAGAGTCGCCGGCAAAAAGAAGGACCACCTGCAGGAGGCAATGCAGCTGATTAAAAAGGCCGACTTTGTCACCCTGCCTGTGCAGTTCAACAACTTTCGAGACTGATTTAAGCCTTGTTTGACTGGCCTATTCGCATCATGCAGATTCGCTGCTTTCATCGCCGTCCAGCCCTGAAGGGCCTGTACCCCTTTGTCGGGTTTCAGTACGTCTTTCGTTTGCTGGCATTTTCGGTCATTCTGGCAAGCCTGACCGGTTGCGGCGAAGACCTGGTGGAGGAACCTGTTGCGAAACCGGAGACAGATACCGGAAATCTGACCGTCAAAACGCTTCAGGGTGTCGTCAAAGGCTCGTTTGACAAGGGTGTTCGGCAATGGAAGGGGATACCCTATGCCCGTCCACCCGTAGGCGAATTGCGCTGGCGAAGTCCGCGACCCCCGAAAACAATGGACGAGCCTTTGCAGGCAGACACCTTTGGCGACGTCTGCGTTCAGCCACCGCACCCCTTTGGCAGCCCACCGCCCGAGGTGGCCGAACAGAAAGTCTGGGGTAGTGAAGACTGCCTCTATTTGAATGTCTACGCTCCGCCCAACGCAGAAAACCTGCCGGTGATGTTCTGGATTCACGGCGGTAGCCATGTCGTGGGTTCCGGTCATCAGTATGACGGCAGTCTTCTGGCGAGCAGTCAGCAGGTCGTGGTCGTCACTCACAACTACCGACTGGGCCCCTTTGGCTGGTGGTATTATCCGTCTGGAGACCCTGATCCGAGAGATGCTTCCGGCAACTTCGCCCTGCTTGATCACCTGCAGGCACTCGCCTGGGTCAGGGAGAATATCGTCGGCTTTGGCGGCAATCCCCGCAATGTTACCCTGTTTGGAGAGTCGGCAGGTGCTGTCAGTGTCGCCGCTCTGGTCGCCTCGCCTTATGGCCGCGGCTTTTTTCATGCCGCCATCATGCAAAGCGGCAGCATCGCCCTCGGTGCCTCCACCGCCACTGCTTCAAACTACAGCGACGACTTGAGAGAGCCGGGTTCGGACTTTTCCAGCCGAGAAATCCTGTTGCGCTTTGTAACCAGTTCGGAGAACCCGGAGGAAGAGGAGGAGTGCGATCGCAGCTGTGCCCTCGTTCGTCTGGCGGGTCTGTCGCCGAGTCGTCAATTGGAGTTGGCCCGCAGCATTCCGGCGGAGACGCTGGTAGATCTCTACGGAGACACTCTCAACCTGCTTATCCGTATGCCGAAAGTCATTCTGGACGGCAACATTCTTCCTCGTAAAGGACTACGAAAAGCACTCAGGGACAGGGAAACAGGATCTCTGGTGCCAGTCATTCTGGGGAGCAACAAGGACGAAGCCAAGCTGTTCATGGCAGTTGATCCAAACCATGTGTTCTCAGTCGCCAACATTCCGGTCTGGCGCTGGAATGCCGACGAATACGAGCGAGAAGCCAAATATCGCTCCCTTGTCTGGCGACTCTACGGCGTCGATATACCGGCCACCGAGCTGGTCAATGCAAGAGTACCTGTCTGGTCCTACCGTTTTGACTGGGATGACCTGGTGGATTCGCCCTTTGTCGATTTCACCAAATTGTTTGGTGCCGCCCATGCCTTTGAAGTGCCCTTTGTCTTTGGCGACTTCTCGCTCTTTGGGCCCTTGAGCAGAGTGATTGCCAACGAAGACAATCAGCCGGCCCGAGAGATGTTATCCAATCGAATGATGGCCTACTGGGGAGCCTTTGCTCATAACAAGGATCCGGGTAAGGGGCGAGATGGCGAAGGCGTTGAATGGGAACGCTTCCGTCCGAACAGAGGCGTGTCCTTTATGCACCTGGACACCGACGGCGACAAACTGGCTACTCGCATGTCGGACGAGAGCCCGCTGACGCTTGAATCCCTGCTGGACACCCTGGCTTCGGATGAGGATATAGACGAAGACGAGCGTTGTCTGCTATTTGAAACCTGGTTCTCGCCAATCCTGACTGCCTCCGAGCTTGAGCAGGGCGCGCAGCGAGTGGGTTGCCAGGAGGGCCTGGTACAATTGAGTGGAGAATAGGAGCAATTCATTCGAATGATCCGTGTAGCTGCAACCCTTGACCTGATCGCTCTGTTTCGCCGCCTCTGTCGACTGGGGCTTCTGCTGTCTGTCCTTGCCACAGGAGGTATGATGAACGAGACCCTTGCACAGGAGGCCAAACCTCGAGTGCTCATGAAAACCAGTGCCGGTGACATTGAGATCGAACTCTATTCAAAGCAGGCATCGATCACAGTGGAAAATTTTTTGCGCTACGTTGACGATGGCTTCTACGAAGGTCTGATCTTTCATCGAGTCATTCCGGATTTCGTCATCCAGGGCGGTGGTCTGACCGCCGACCTGCAACGGAAGCAAACCCTTTCGCCCATTATCAACGAAGCCAACAACGGCCTGCTCAACAGCCGAGGCACTCTGTCCATGGCCCGCACTTCCGACCCCAATTCGGCGACCTCGCAGTTCTTTATCAACCTCAAGAACAACGCCTTTCTGGACTATCAACCCAACAATTCCGCCGGTTATGCGGTGTTCGCTCGCGTGGTCAAAGGCATGGACGTAGTTGACTCGATTGCGGCGAAAGAGACCACAACCCAAAGCGGCTTTCGGGATGTTCCGGTGGAGCCGGTGGTCATTTCTTCGGTTGATCGAATTCAGCCCTGATTTTGGGTGCCGGTCCAGACGGCGAACAGCCGTCACTCTCCATTAACAGCCTGCAGAGTGCCCTTGCCCAAAGGGTGTCCGAGGGCTTTGCGCGAATTCAACAGGATAAAGCCCACTTCGCCCCTCTGGTCAGGGTATCGGAACGCCCCGATCAATGGGATTTTCAAGCCGATGGCGCGCTGGCTGCCGCGAAACGGTTGAGTCTGCGACCAAACGACCTGGCCGAAAGGCTTATCGCTGCCATGCATTCGTCCGGCATGGTTGAGCGAATGGCATCAAGCGGCCCCGGGTTCATCAACTTCAGGCTGACCAACGACTACATCTGCCGCTTTCTGGAAGACAGGCTGACGCAGGTTATTGCAGGGCAAATAAATCCACCGAAACGCCAGCGCATCGTTGTTGACCTGTCGTCGCCCAACCTGGCCAAGGAGATGCATGTTGGCCATTTGCGCAGCACCGTCATAGGGGATGCCGTTGCTCGTGTGCTAGGCCACCTCGGGCACTCGGTTATTCGCCAGAACCATGTAGGTGACTGGGGAACGCAGTTTGGCATGCTGGTGACTTATATGGATTCGCTGGGTGCTTCGGCGACCGCCAGGCTCGCCGATCTGCAGGATTTCTACTCGCGTGCCAGCAAAAAATTCCACAGTGACGAAGCCTTTGCCGATGCCGCCAGAGCCACCACTCTGGCCCTGCATTCAAACGACCAAGCCTGCATCAAACTCTGGTCGCATTTTCGAGAAGTCTCCTGGAGTCATTGCTCGGCCGTTTATAAACGTCTCGGCGTCGATTTGAACGAGGATAACCTGCGGGGTGAGAGTGCCTATCGAAATGATCTGGCTCAAGTGGTTGCCGACTGCGAAAAAGCGGGCCTGGTCTCGGAATCCGATGGTGCCAGGTGCGTCTTTTCCGAGGAAATCAAAGGCAAGGACGGACGCCCGCTACCGCTGATTATTCAGAAATCCGATGGTGCCTATCTCTATGCCACCACCGATCTGGCGGCGATCCGCTATCGCGCCGACCAACTGGCTGCCGACCGAGTGCTTTATTTTGTCGATGTCAGGCAACGGCTGCATTTTCGGCAGGTCTTTGAAACCGCCCGCCGGGCAGGCTTTGTTCGAGAGGGGATGACACTTGAGCACATACCCTTTGGCATGATCACCGGTGCCGACGGAAAGTCCCTGAAAACGAGAGAAGGCAACACACCCAGACTCAACGATCTGCTGGATGAAGCCGAAGCCAGAGCCTGCTCGCTGGTTCGAGCCGGCAACCCCGAACTATCATCCGAACAGTGTGAGGAAATCGGACGAATTGTCGGCGTGGGTGCAGTCAAGTATGCCGACCTGTCGAGAAATCCGCTACAGGATTACGCATTCAGCTGGAACTCGATGCTGTCGCTCGAAGGCAATACCGGGCCTTATCTACAGTATGCCTATGCTCGTATCGCCGGTATTTTTGAGCGGGCTGACGACTCGCTGACCGGAACGACACCCCTGTCGGCATTGAATGAGCCCGCAGAGCGCGCGCTTGCCCTTGAATTGGGTAATTTTGGAGCAGCCATCGAGGGCGTTGCCACCAAAGGCCATCCGCATTTGCTGTGCAACTATCTTTCGAGTCTGGCCAGCCGGTTCTCCAAATTCTACGAAGATTGCCCGGTGCTGAAGTCGGCCCCCTCCACTCGAAACAACAGGTTGAGGCTGTGTCGCCTGACCGCCGATGTGCTGAAAGCCGGCTTGAATCTGCTGGGTATTCAGGTGGCTGCAAGGATG
>RKSB01000032.1 GCA_007571095.1 K189A clade bacterium
AGAAGGTCGAGGCATCGGCCTTACTGCCATCAAAGCCTTTAGCCCTTTGCCTTGTCCAGCTGGCTGTCGCTACGGTCCCGAACAGCCTGCAACAGAAGCTGCTCAAACTCCTCAAAAGGCAACGCAAGCTGCTTTCGGCTGCCGTAGCGGCGAAAAGTGACCGTCTGCTCTGCCTCCTCTCTGCTTCCGACCACCAGCAGGTTGGGAATTTTGCGGTCAATGCCGTCTCTGACCTTGCGAGAAACAGTCTCGTTACCGGTATCCAAATCCGCCCGAATGAGCTTTGAGCGCATGCGCTGAACAAGCCCTTCGGCATAGGTTGAAAACTTCTCGCTGACGGCAATGACTCGCACCTGAACCGGTGCCAGCCAGGTCGGAAAGGCACCCTTGTAGTGTTCCAGCAGAAAAGCCACCATTCGCTCGTGAGTACTCAGGGGGGCACGGTGAATACAATAGGGCGTATGGGGCTGACCATCCGCTCCGGTATAAGTGAGCCCCAGACGCTCGGGTACGGCAAAATCGAGCTGCACCGTACTGAGAGTTTCATCCCGACCGAGAACAGTAAAAAACTGAATGTCGATCTTGGGCCCGTAGAAAGCCGCCTCTCCAACCGACTTTCGATAGTCAATGTCCATGCTGTCGAGCACACGAGCCAGAATGGCCTCGCTCTTTTCCCAGGCGGCCGGATCGTCAATGTACTTTGACCGACCCTTGATGTCCTCTGGGTCCCAGCCGGACAGCCTGACCAGATAGTCCTTCAACCCCAGTATTGAATAAGCCTGCCGGTACATCTCCATGACCGACCGAAACTCACCCTCGATCTGTTCCTCGGTGCAGTAGATGTGAGCATCATTCATACACATGGCACGAGTTCTGAGCAGGCCGCTGACGGCACCGGACTCCTCAAACCTGTAAACCTGACCATATTCCGCAAGCCGCAAGGGCAAATCGCGGTAACTTCGAGGTCGAGCGGCAAAAACCCTGTGATGATGAGGGCAGTTCATCGGCCTCAGGACATAAGACTCCTGAGCATTTTCGGCATCGGCATCGTCATCGACGACCATTTTCGGGTACATGTTCTCGGCGTAGTAAGGCAAGTGGCCGCTGGCGTGATAGAGCTCCTCGCGAGCCAGGTGAGGCGTTGACACCCTCGAATAGCCCGCCCTGAATTCAAGCTCGGCGGCCAGCTTTTCGAGTTCGTCCCGAATAACCGTTCCATTGGGTAACCAGAGCGGCAGACCTCGACCCACCTGGTTGTCGATGACAAAAATATCCAGTTGCTGGCCCAGCTTCTTGTGATCCCTGCCCTGTGCCTCCTCCCAGACGGCCAGAAAATCATCCAGCCTGTTCTTGTCCTCGAAGGCCCAGGCGTAAATTCGAGTCATCATCACATTGCGGGAATCGCCTCGCCAGTAGGCACCGGCAATACTTTTCAGCTTGAAGGAATTCGCCGGAATATCTTTGGCAGTGTCGACATGCGGGCCGTCGCACATATCAACAAAAGAGCCGCTGCGATAAAAGGAAAGCCTGTCCAGTTGCCTGTCCCGAATCAACTCTTCGGCATATTCCCGTTTGTAAGGCTCATTCATTTCGTCAATTCGAGCCAGTGCCTCGTCTGTCGGCAATTCCTCGCGATAAAACCGTTTGCCCTGTCGAATGATCTTCTTCATTCGCCGCTCGATGTCAGGAAAATCCTCCTCGGTCAGCGGCGAGGACAGAATGAAGTCGTAATAGAAGCCATGCCGAATCGGCGGCCCGAATCCCAGAGTGGTGCCCGGCCGCATTTCCATCACAGCCTGCGCGAGAATATGCGCCAGGCTATGGCGAATCCGGTACAGATCCTCGTCTTCCCCAATCTCGGTTTCGGTATAGAACATGCGGACATTCCGAAGCACGGAACACTCGTGCTACGGCTCGTTAGGCGGCCTCTTGCTTGAGGCGATTCAGGACATAGTGCAGAATACCGCCGCTTCTGAAGTAATCCACCTCATTGTCTGTATCCAGACGACTCAGCACGGCGATTTCCGAAGATTGGCCATTCGCCCGCTCGATCACCATCCGCAACTGCTGGCCGGCGCTGATCTCTTGCTCTTCCTCGGGCAGGTAAATGGAAACCAGTTCGCTGCCATCCAGTGCCAGTGTCTGGCGATTTTCGCCCTCGGCAAACTGCACCGGCAGGACACCCATGCCGACCAGATTGGAACGATGAATACGTTCAAAGCTTTCGGCGACAACGGCTCTGACTCCCAGCAGCATAGTGCCCTTGGCGGCCCAGTCCCTGCTTGAACCTGTGCCATATTCCCTGCCCGCCACAACCACCAGAGGTGTGCCCTCTTCCTTGTAGTTCATGGCTGCCTCGTAAATGGGTGTCTGCTCACCCCCCCGAGTCCAGTCTCGAGTAAAACCGCCTTCGACAGAAGGAAGCATCGAGTTGCGAATTCGAATATTGGCGAAAGTGCCGCGCATCATCACCTCGTGGCTTCCTCGCCGAGAGCCATAGGAGTTGAATTGATCGGGGCCAACCTGAAGACTCTCCAGATAATTTCCGGCGGGGCTGCTGCGGGCAATGGCACCAGCCGGAGAGATGTGATCCGTTGTTACTGAATCGCCAAACAGGGCAAGTATTCTGGCCTTCTCCACCCTGACTTCCTGCTCGCCTGCATGTTCCAGAAAAAAGGGCGGCTCTTCGATGTAGGTTGACCGAGGCCACTGATAGGTCGATGAGCCCTTCGATTGAATCGACCGCCATGCCTCGGGGCCGGTATAGACATCCTGATAACGCAATTTGAACATATCGGCGTGAATGGCGTTGACGGCGTCGGCAATTTCCTGGTTGCTCGGCCAGATATCCTTGAGATAGACGGGATTGCCCTTCTGATCCTTCGCCAGTGGCTCTGAGTCCAGATTTATCCTTACAGTGCCGGCGAGGGCATAGGCGACCACCAAAGGCGGTGAAGCCAGCCAGTTGGTTCTGACCTCCTGGTGCACCCTGCCTTCAAAGTTACGGTTGCCGGACAAGACGCTGGCGACCACCAGATCACCCTCCTGAATGGCCTGACTGACAGGTTGCGGCAGAGGGCCTGAATTGCCGATGCAGGTAGTACAGCCGTAACCCACCAACTGAAAGCCGAGGCTGTCCAACGCAGTCTGCAAACCACTCTGCTCAAGGTATTCGGTAACCACCTTCGACCCGGGTGCCAGCGAGGTCTTGACCCAGGGCTTCACTCGAAGGCCAAGCTTGACCGCTTTTCGGGCAACCAGACCAGCCGCCAGCATCACAGCCGGATTGGAGGTGTTGGTACAGGAGGTGATGGCGGCAATGACCACAGACCCGTGCGACAGGGCAAAATCCTCTTTCGGTACCGGTACGCTGGAGTCTTTTTCGCCGTCCTTGCCCTGAAGTTCAAGAGCCTGCTCAAAAGCCCGCTTGAGTTCGGACATCTGTACTCTGTCCTGAGGGCGTTTCGGGCCGGCGAGACTCGGACGAATGCTGTTCAGATCCAGTTCAAGAACCTTGCTGAACACAGGCTCCTTCGAGTCATTGTTTCGCCACAGCCCCTGCGCTTTGCTGTAAGCCTCGACAAGTGCACAGGTCTGTTCGCTGCGACCGGTCAGCCGCAGATACGCCAGAGTTTCCTCATCAATCGGAAAAAACCCGCAGGTGGCACCATACTCCGGGGCCATGTTGGAGAGGGTCGCCCGATCAGCCAGACTCAGATTTTGCAGACCATTGCCGAAAAACTCGACAAACTTTCCAACCACGCCTTCCTTTCTCAGTATCTCGACGACGGTAAGCACCAGATCTGTTGCCGTGACTCCTTCGTTCAGACCGCCGAAAAGACGCATTCCCACTACTTCGGGAATGAGCATCGAAATCGGCTGGCCAAGCATGGCGGCCTCGGCTTCAATGCCACCGACACCCCATCCGAGAACGCCCAGCCCGTTAATCATGGTGGTATGACTGTCGGTGCCGACCAGAGTATCCGGGTAAGCGACAAGCCGACCCTTCGACTCTGAAGTCCAGACGCCTTTGGCCAGATACTCAAGATTAACCTGATGACAGATTCCCGTACCCGGAGGCACCACTCGAAAGTTCCTGAACGCCTGCTGACCCCAGCGCAAAAAGCGATAGCGCTCAAGATTGCGCTCCATTTCGAGGCTGACATTGGCCTCAAAGGCCTCACTGTTGCCGAAGTTATCCACCATGACTGAATGATCGACTACCAGATCGACCGGCGACAAGGGATTGATCACATTCGGATTCAGGCCGGAACGCTCGACCGATCCGCGCATGGCTGCCAGATCACAGACAGCGGGGACACCCGTAAAATCCTGCATCAGCACTCGAGCGGGCCGAAAAGCGATTTCTTTGGCCGCCGGCCGGTCGGAAACCCAGCTAGCCAAAGCTTTAATATCATCCTGAGTAACGGCCCGCCCGTCTTCAAGCCGAAGAAGGTTCTCCAACAATATCTTGAGCGTAAAGGGCAATTCGGAGATGGTGCCTGCTCCGGCCTGCTCGGCTGCCGGAAGACTGAAATAATCATAGGACTGTTCGCCGACAACAAGCGTCTTTCGACAGTTCAGACTGTCAAGGCTGCTTTCCATCATTCGTTTGGCCTGTTTCCTGAATCGATTGTCAAATGACTGAAGCAACGCACAATCGAGCCTTCAGTCCGGTGTGTAAGCTTCGTCTAATCGGGAACTCTATTTTACTATAACTTTCGGCATGAATAATTGAGAGAGCAAAAAGGCAGGCCGGCAACATTCACGCCGCCGATAGATTTATCATCGAACGACTGTCGAAGCGAAAGGCTGGCCTGTTCAACCGAATGTCACTCGTCCTTCGACAGACGTGCCAGAATAGGGGCAAACCGGTTTGTTGAATCTGAGCAACGATATGCAAAGTGCAGACATGGAAGTTCTTGAGTCGATTCTTCGCTGGTTGAAACAGGGCCAGCACTGCTTTCTCTGCACCATTGTCAAGACTTGGGGGTCCAGCCCTCGGCCAACCGGCTCCCTGCTGGCGTGTAACCTGTCGGGAGAGACAGTCGGCAGCCTGTCTGGTGGCTGTGTGGAGGAGAATCTTGTTGAGCGGTTGCACCAAACCCTCGATATGTCGGCACTCAAGCCGGAATATCTGGAGTACGGCCTGGAGTCCAACGACGAAAATCTGCCCGGACTACCCTGCGGAGGTACCCTCGGCCTGGTCGTCGAGCCTGTGCCTGCGACCTCTCGAAACTCGCAATTGTTCGGCTCGCTGGTCGAGCAAGTGCGGGCCGGACACTTTGTAACCCGCACTCTGAATCTGGCCTCTGGTCGGCATTCGCTGGAATCGGTCACTCGCAGCCACCCGCTTGAATATACACCCAACAAGCCGAACGGATCCGTGCTTCGGCACTGCTACGGCCCAAGATATGAACTCTTTTGCATAGGTGCCGGTATGGTCTCCATGTATCTCGCCGAAATGGCGTTGAAGCTCGACTACAGGGTCACGGTCTGCGATCCTCGGCCTGAGGTGACAAGTGGCTGGCCGATAGAGGGCATTCAACTGGTTGAGGCCTACCCGGATGACCTTCTTCGGTCCTTTCAGAGCCACCATACGATGGCGATAGTAGCACTCACCCATGACCCGAGAATTGACGACATGGGGCTACTTGAAGCCCTGACCACAGACGCCTTCTACATCGCCGCCATGGGCAGCGACCGAACCTCATTGAACCGGCGTAAGCGGTTGCTCGAACTGGGTCTGACAGAGAAGCAGTTGAAGCGGTTACGGGCACCGGCCGGGCTGGCCATTGGCAGCAAGACACCGCCGGAGATCGCTCTGTCCATCATGGCGGAAATCACCTCTGTCCGATCGGCAGCCGAGGCTTCGAGGGCGGCTCGCATTTCCACTGCAGGATGACTCCGCCGGTGGAGACACCCGCCGCTGTTCTGCTGGCGGCCGGTGAAAGCAGACGTTTTGGCAGCGACAAAAGAAAGGCTCGGCTGAGCGATGGCAGACCTTTGCTACACGCCACTGTAGAAGTTTATGCCGAGCATTTTGACCATCTGTGTCTGGTCCTGGGAAGAGGAGACCGGGCACTTGCAGAGAGCTTGCCGAAGAGCGTTCACATTCTCTACAGCCGAAACGCCGAAAAGGGCATGGGCAGCAGTCTTGCCGATGGAGTCAGCGGGCTGGGTGAATGGCCGAATTCGATTTTTATCGGACTGGCGGATATGCCCTTTGTTCAACCGGCTACGCTGGCTCGTCTGGTGGCGAAAGCCATCGACAAACAAGCCGCTTCTTCAGAGGGTTTCATACTGGTGCCTGCCTATACAGGCAGAC
>RKSB01000002.1 GCA_007571095.1 K189A clade bacterium
CGAGGGGTTTTTCTCGCCTGGTTATTACCTGATATGAAGTTATCCCTCAACAATCTCTGCAAACACTGGGATTTGGTTCATGTCGAGAGCAGGAGGAAAAAGAAAATTGAAATTCACTGAATTGAGTGTGGAGGAAATTCTTGGCATCGTCGAGCCGCTTATGCAAAATTGCCTGGAGGGTTCAAACGAAAGCGATCACGCAAAGCACGTTAGAGACTTTACCGACAGAATGAAAAACATAGTGACACCCGAAGAACTCAAAAGGCAATTGTCCGGCAAGCCGCGCATTCGTTTTACAAACAGACAATTTCTAAATCTGTTCAGAAGAAGGAATTCGATAGGGATTGTCTGGAAGCAGAGCACTTCATCCAGTGATGACGAGCTAATCAACCAGGCAATTTTCAAGGAAGTGGACGGAAGAGTGCTGATAGATCATTGCATGATCTGTTGAGACGAGGCTGCAATCGACCTTCAAACTGTAAAGCATCTCCTGCTCAGTCAATTTCCTGATATGGCTGAAGATACACTCATTCCCCTTCATCCTCAGGGCACAGACAACAAAATGTATCGGTTGGGGAAGAACAGGCTGGTTCGTTTACCTCGCACGAAAACCTCGGCTGAAAGCCTGAAAAAAGAGATTGAATGGCTTCCATTTATAGGGGAAAAACTGCCCATTCCGGTACCTGTACCAAGGCATGTGGGCACTCCATCCGAGGATTATCCTTTTCCCTGGGTGATCTGCGATTTTTTGACGGGAAAGAATCCGAATAACAAGGACGAACTCAAACAAGACATTGCTGCTCGGGACCTCGCCAATTTCATCCGTTCTCTGCAAAAAATCGAGGCCGCAAACGGACCAGAGTGTGATCGAGGCAGGCACATAAAAGTCAGGGATCAGGCGGTACAAAAAAGCATTCCCCTGTTGCAGGATGACTATGACCCGAAGCCATTGAAAAGCCTTTGGAAAAAGATGGTTGCGGCCTCAGAATGGCGGCATCCGCCTGTCTGGATTCACGGAGACCTGCACTCGGGTAATATTCTTGCTTGTAACAGGCGAATTTCAGCTGTTATAGACTTTGGGCTTTGCGGAGTGGGTGATCCGTCCTGCGACTATATGGCAGCATGGACTCTGCTCGACAGGGAAGCACGAGCAACATTCAGATTCCTTGTCAAAGCGAGCGACGACTGTTGGCTGAAGGCCATGGGCTGGGCCTTCAGCATGGGCGTTTTGGGCTACCCCTACTACAGGGAAACAAATCCTGAATTTGCCAAAATAGCCAAAGATGCACTGGATGCCGTGCTGGAGGATTGTGAAATGACCGATAGCAGTGTGCGAGGCTAGAGCGGTGAACGAAAAGTCATACGAAAAAATTCCATGAACATTGATGCGGGGCGGTCCCAGCATTGAATGCGAAGGACAACGACTACACAAGATTTAAGCGAAACCATTGATTGAGAGTTGAATAAATGAACATGTCTCATTACGAAGCGATACACCACTTGCTGGCGAACTACTGTTTTATCGTTGATCGCGCTTCGGCGACGGAGATGGCCGACCTCTTTTGGGAAGATGCCACGCTTGATTTCGCAGGCGAAGTTTACGAGGGCAGAGACGCTATTTACGATGTCTATGCAACCTGGATAACCGAAAAGCGGGACCCTGTGGTGGGGCTGCGCCATATCCTGTACACACCGAGTATCGAGGTCAGCGGTACGAGTGCTGTTGCGGAGACCTACTATGATGCAGACGGCCACTCGAAAGATTCGGGTCGCTATATTCGACTGCGCGGACTCTACCGGGATCGCCTTGAACTGCGAAATGCCGAGTGGCGTTTTTTGTCGAGAGAGGTTCAGACCTGGCAGGTACCCTTTGACCGCAAGAAATCGTGAGTAAACCGACGACGACTCACTAGAGGGAGGAAAGAAGAGACATGGACAACAGAGCAAAGATCATGCCCTCTATACGATACAGGCATTGCGAAAAAGCCATCGAATGGCTGGACAAGGCTTTTGGCTTTGAAAAACACCTGATAGTCCCCGACGATGCAGGGGGTATTCTGCATGCCCAACTGGCTTGCGGCGATTGCATGGTCATGCTGGGTTCAGCACGTGCAGACAACGAATTTGGTAGGCTGAACTCCTCTCCTGCAGAACTGAACGGACAGAATACTGCGAGTATTTATATGGTTGTGGAGGATGCCGATGCTCACTACCAAAGGGCTTTGGAAGGGGGAGCGGAAATAGTCCTCGATATCAAAGGCGAGGACTATGGCGGAAGGGGTTATACCTGCAAGGACCTGGAAGGGCATTTATGGAGCTTCGGGACTTACAACCCATGGAATGATTGAGAAAGAAGAATTGCACGGTGTGCGAATTCTGCGTTTCCGGCAAGTGCCAGGCACTCAATCCCTTGCCGCTCAGTCGAGTGTTTTTAAGCGGGAGTAACCATGCTGGAGATGAAAACAGATTGCGGAATCTGTGGTGCAAAACTTGCACATGATTCTGATGCCCTTATCTGCTCATTCGAATGCACTTATTGTGCGGAGTGCGCAAAAGTATTGAACTTCATTTGCAAAAATTGTGATGGTGAACTGCTCAAACGCCCCAAAAGAGCAATCAGACGGTAAGGGATGCACAGACTGAGCGGAAAGTGATATGACCTTTGTTCTGGAGGGCTATATTCGAGTACCACCGGAGGAACTTGAAAATATAAAAAATAACCTGGAAGAGCATATTCAAAACACATTAAACGAACCCGGCTGCCTGGAGTTTAGAGTTGAGCGGGATGGTACCGATGAATGCGTCTTTCATGTTTTTGAGAGGTTTAGAGACAAGGATGCATTTGATGCACACCAGCAAAGAGTCAAGACCAGTCATTGGGGTGCTGTCACGCAAAATGTGGAGAGGGTTTATAAGGAGCGTATAGAGTAAAGGGCCCTCCATTAAAGTAAGTCGAAAGGGCAAGTTTAAAATGGAGCGACTGGTTCACAAGGAGTTAGGTTGTCTTCAGGAACGGACCCTCCAGTCGCATTCAGGATTGATGCTACCGAAGCATTGAGAACTCAAGCCGCTTTCCTGGCACGAGTGCCGAAAAACTCACACCGGATACACCAAATCAAGCTCGGCCTGCTGTTGCTTCAATAGATCGTTCAATCTTTTTTCGGCAGCCTGAAAATAGCCTTCATCAATTTCAATACCGATAAATTTTCGCTTCAGGTTCAATGCCGCATGCCCGGTGCTTCCAACACCCATAAAACAATCCAGCACCACGCTGTTTTCATCTGTCGACCAGTTGATTATTTTCTGCAAAACCTTAATGGGTTTTTGTGTGGGGTGGTGGGGGTCCTTGATACGCTCTTTGCCCATGCATATAGGTGTTTCGATGAAATTGTGCATCTCGCTTTGCTTGCCAAAATTCCAGATATGTCCTTTGTTCCACATGCAAACCACCAATTCGCAGCTGTTCAAGAAGCCGGCACGACGAACTTTGGGCACAGGATTTGTTTTATGCCAAACCAGAAACTGAAAAGTGTCGAATTCGCAGTCATAAGCTTCGTGCCATTTGCCAATCAGGTTGTAAGTACAAAAAGCAAAAATGCTGCCTCTATCGCTTAATACCCGCTTGAATTCACCCAGCCAGGCGGCAGGATAAAAATTCTCCAAATCCCACTTGGCCAAATCGTTGTTAATGTCTTTCCTCCAGTCGAAACTCATATTTCCAGTACTATAACCAGCCAGGTTATAGGGCGGATCAATGAGTATCAGGTCAATGCTGCCAGCCTCAATCTTCTTTATCTCTTCTGCGGCATTGCCTCGCCACAGAACAAAAGGTTTTTGATCAAATATCATTGAGTCGTAAAACCTCCGCACTCCCTCAATTGCATTCTCTATGTTAGCGTCATGCCCTTATTTACCTGAAGTCATATCTCAAGCGAAGGCAGGTTTGCAGAAATGACGACACCGAAGGCCATCGACTCACCGGCATTGCAGCTGGCCGCCATGGCCGCTCAGGCGGAAGTCCACCATCAGTATTTTCTGGGGCTTCAGCTTATGGTTGCGGTCGAGGAAAGCAGGCAGGCGGTTTATGACTGGATGTTTCGGTTGTTCAGAAAGCAGCACGAAGAGAAGTTTCTTTCGAGCTTCGAAAAGCTGGGTCTTGCCGGCCAGCCGCATGCGGTCGCCTGTGCCAAATACCATGTTCTTTCCAACAGCATGGGGGGTGTCGCCGTAGAGTACATGGAAGAAAACGACCGCAAGGCCTGGGTTCGTTTTCGGTATCCTCGCTGGATGTATGCCGGTCCAGCCATTTGTGGCATTCCGGTGGAAGCCAGCCGCGGCTTTTTGCATGGCTGGTATGCCCACAATGGTGTCAGCCTGCAAAACCCCAGGCTGGGCTTTGTCTGCGTCTCGGAAGACATGACAGGGCAGTACGGGCTTTGCGGCTACTTCAGGGAGTATGACCAGAATATTGATGACTCAAAGCGGCTGGTCTTTGCTCCCGATGAGAGTCCTCCTCAGTTTGATGCTGCCATCCAGCCTCAGCCGCCGACGGCAGCCTGGAGCCGAGAAAGGCTGGCAAAAGCCAACAGAAACTACGCGGTTGAATATATTCGCAACGGCATCAGTGCCCTAACTGCTGTACTGGGAAGAGAAAAAGCGGTACAGCTTGGCAGAAGGGCGGCTCGTCTGACCGGCCTGCAGCATTACTCGACAATGGCGAAATCTGTGGGTGTGAGCGAAGGTGGTGCTCAAGAAGCCGCCGAATTCATCGCTCGAATGATGCTGGGTATGGGTGACGAAGCCTTCCTGTCCAGCGAGGGTACCGATGCTTTCTCCATTCGCCAGTCGGGGCTTCGGGTTGTCAGGGGCATGGAGAATCCGCATCGAGGCGACCTGCTGAATTGCTGGATTGAACTTTGGCGAGGTGCCATCGACTCTCAGCGCGCCTTTCTCTCCGTTCAATGCGAAGTCAAGGAAACCGAACTGCTTTGGAGAATTCAGAGCCGCTAAGAGGGCGATAAGTTCTGGCCATCGGCCACTCCAGAACCTTCTCTGATTACTCTCATCCGGCATCCGGAACATTCCAGACGTCAAGCCTCCTTGAGGGGTATGCCTCGCTCTGGCAGAAGTCATAATCAAATCAACGGTTTCAAGGCTCCTGGTATCGACGGCTCTTTTTTATTTAGCATCAATTTCTTCTATTTCTAAATCCATTACAGCCTTCCAATTGCTATCCATTGTCGGGAGCCATTGAACCAATAGAGGCGTGGACGCTTCCTCTGGGGAAAATCCTTTCTTCAGAGTCAAGTACTTGTATACAAATGCCGATACTCGTGCGTTGACAACACAGTGCACAAATACTTTTTTGTTCTGGCAGGACTCCATCACATTCAGAAATTCCCTGAGATGGTTTGCAGTGGGTGCCTCAAAAGGAATCGGAATATGTATGTACTGCATGCCCAGCGAAGCAACGATGCTTTCTTCCTGCGGAATGGCATGGGCAGAGTCGTGCATGGCCAAATTCACCACCACCGAATAATTGTTCTGTGCGACCTCGGACAGTTGGCTCACAGTGGGCTGTCCGCCTGTCCCTATGTCCTTTGTTATCTGATAAAAATTGGTTATATCTTCCATTCTGGTTAGCCATTCCGGTATTGGTGCGATTGTTTTTTCAGTGTAGCGGCTTTCGGAATCATCGGCTGCTCTCCTCTTTTCGATCCGTGCTAGCATCAGGGCGTTTTACGAATACAAAGCCGGCCCGAACAGGGTCTTTTGCGAGGCTGAAGAAGACAGGTTCTTCGCCGATACAACTTGAGGATAAGCCGAATGAGTTACCGAGAGTCATCAGTGCCGGATTCATCCGACAAAACGATTGTTGTAACTGGTGCCAACACAGGCATCGGCTTTGAGACGGCCAGAGTGCTTGCAGCGCGAGGTGCTCGAGTGCTTCTGGGGTGTCGTTCTGAAGACAAGGCTACCGCCGCCATTCAGGCCATTCAAGCCCTTCATCCGGCCGCCGATTTGAAGTGGATTCCGCTGAATCTGGCTGATCTCGCATCAGTCAAAAGAGCCGCCGACATGATCAGCGAGGAACCTCGGCTGGATGTGCTGGTCAACAATGCTGGTGTGGCGATGGCACCGAAGACTCTGACAGCCGATGGGTTTGAGCTTCACTTTGGCGTCAATCATCTGGGTCATTTCGCTCTGACGGGCTACCTGTTCGACCGGCTGAAACCGGCTGCAAGGGTGGTCAATGTGAGCAGCCTCGCGCATATTGACCACAGCATTGATTTCGACAACCTGTGTGCAGAGAAGGGTTACAAGGC
>RKSB01000051.1 GCA_007571095.1 K189A clade bacterium
CTTCAGGCAGTCTGTCGCTTCATTGGGGGGCAGGCTGAATAACAGACCGCCGGAGGTCATGGGGTCAATCAGTGCCTTGACTCGTTCATCGGCACCGCTCAATTCAGTCAGGTGCACACTTCTCAAGACCTGCTCATTGGCAGATTGAAGCGAGCTTTCCAAGCCCGCTCCAAAAGCCCTCAACGAGCCATTCAGGACAGGTACGTCATTTGCCCTGATCAAAAATCCATGCCGACTGGCAACCGCCATTTCGACGGCATGGCCAAGCAGCCCGAAGCCACTGATATCTGTACAGCTGCTGACCGTGTATTTACGCAGAATGTCGAGTGCTTTGGCGTGAGTTTTAACCAGCTCTTTGATGGCACCGAACAACCACTCACCGGGGCATTTTCCCAGCATGTGGGCGGCGAACAGTACACCCGCTCCAACCGGCTTGGTCACCATGAGGACATCTCCGATTGAAGCACCACCCTTTTGCCATAAAGGCTCTGCGGAAAAACCTGTAACCGCCAGGCCAATGCTGAGTTCTGGCCCTTCGCTGCTATGCCCGCCGATCAACTTGACTTCGGATTCTTGACAGGTAGCCAGCAAACCGGACATGGTCTGAAAAAGGGCTTCCTCGGTGAGTTTTGGTCGAGACCAGGGAATAACCACCCAGGCCAGAACATTGGACGGATTTACCCCCATGGCGTAAATGTCGTTGAAGGCGTGAGCCGCCGTGATGCGTGCCGACACCCAGGGGTCCGGCAAAATAGCCCTGAAGCCGTCTATGGACTGCAGAAGCTGGTCGCCATTTTCAGCCGAGTCAGCCAGCTTGATTACGCTGGCATCATCCTTGACCTGGGTGATACTGCCTGTCGGGATTCCAAGACGTTCAAGTACTCTGTTCAGTGATTTCGAGTTGATCTTGGCTGCACAACCGCCACAGTGATGGCGAGGAAGTGGAGCGGTCCGTATGCCATACTCAATGACGCCGGGTATTTTTTTATGAAGAGTCATTTTCTCGGCGGTTCCAAAGAGTCGAGTAAATTTCTTCAGGAACCTTCTGTCGATCCAGTCCTTCCAATACCAGGCCAGCCTGCCTTCGATGAACAATCTTTTACGTACGGCCAGAGCCGTTTTTTCACCGAGGCTGATAATAGTTAGAAAATCCCGTTGAGGCTTGTAAGCGTGCAGTCTTAGCCCCAGTAGCTTGCGCCGAATGTTGCGAGCCAGCACCGCACCCTGCCGAACGGCATAAACTCCCGCTTTTGGGTGGCGTACGTGCAGCATGGTGGCGGCATCTCCAGCGGCAAAAACGCCGGTCAACCCGATACAGGCCAGATATTCGTCAATCAATATGAAGCCGTCGCCGTCAACGGCCAGCCCTGAACTTTGAAACCAGGGCTGCGAAGTGGCTGGAGTGGCCCAGAAAAGAGTGTCGTATTCGAGTGTCGCTCCCTGTTCGGATTTTATCTGGCCGCTGTCTGCTTCCGATACCTTGAAAGAGGTGACCAGACGAATGTTGTTTCTGTGAAGGGAGTCAATGATTCTGCCCTGAATCTTCTTGTCGTAGCCGGCCGGGCAGTCTTCGGTTGCAGTTACCAGTGTGACCCTGTGCTGTTCAATGTCTGGCTCGGTGCGCATGCGATACTCAAGTGCCAGAGCAGTCTCGACTCCGGCGGCACCCGCTCCGATAACCACAATGTTTACAGGCTGCTTCCCCTTAAGCTGGTTTAAGGCACCCTCAAGACCGGATAGAAATTGACCCGCAGGTCGAACAGAGAAGCTTTTCTCTCCGACTGACTGAGGGCCGGTTGTACTGGACCCTGCGTTGATTGAAAGCAGGTCAAAGTGCAGATCGGGGCGACCCTGAATCTTTACTTTTCGCTCTGGTACGTCCAGTTCGTGGACTTCTCCCCAGATCAGGCTGGCCCCACAGGCGGCGCACAGCATGGCCAGATCGACTCGAATTTCGCTTTCTCGGTAATGACCCGCCATGTAGCCGGGAACCATGCCCGAGTAATAGGCGTAAACTTCCTTTGAAACGACGGTGATTCGAAGATCTTTCAGCGGGTTCATGGCAAATGAGCGAAGTACCTGCAAATGAGCATGGCCGCCGCCGATGAGCACAAGCTCCTGTCGTATGATCGAACTAATCACAAACCTTTTCCGAGTTGTCGAAAGAAGCGACGTATACGTAATAGACGTATATAGGTAACGTCTCGTCAGGCTATTATATCTGTAGGCCTGTCTTCAGATACGGAACATACTGGACGATGATCAAAGGAAGTGCTTCGAGATTGCCCGTTTATTCCGCACTCGAACGGTTTGGCCAGCCGCGACACTCCATTAAGTGGTTGCGGTTTTTTGTCGCAGCTGTCTTTATCCTGCTCGCTCTGATTGCCGGCATTCGGCCCTGAAGCAACGGGCTATTCGCAGAGCCTTCGCCGGTCAAAGCCGACCGACACAAGCTTCAGCCGACATAAACCAGAGCGAGCCAAATCAGCCTGACGACAACGCCGGCGAAAAGAATCCAGGTAACGAGATTGCCGGCAACTCGAGTAACAGGCAATGGCTTGTCCTGAACCTGTATTCCGTAAGCCTGAAGAATTCGTGCGAGCAGCAAGACCGCCCCGACCGAGTGAATTACCCATGCCTGCTCGCCAAGCAGTGCGAGCATCACCAGGCAGATGATCAGGCCAGGCACAAACTCTGTGTTGTTACCATGTGCTCGCACTGCGCGTTCCAAGTGCTCGTTACCGCCAGTACCGACGCCGATCTTTAACTTGACTCTCAGCCGAGAAACATTGATGCCCAACAGCAGCATGAGTCCCAGATTTGCGCCCGCCCAGAGGGCGGCTGCAGCTATAGCTTCCATACATTTACCCTGATTTTAGTTACCTATATTTACGATATACCCGCGATCAAGCCTTCTCAAGTCAATGGTCTTTCCATTGAACAGAGGTTTTATCAGCCTGCTTCGCTTCGCGCCTTTCGGAACTCCACTCATGCTCGCTTCTGAGTAGCAAAAACAGGTGTCGTTTGCCGGTTCGATAGCCCCGCAGGGGCACACTCGATTGCCCTTTAATCTGCTTTATAGAGGATTGTTCAAGTTGACGGTGGCGATGTTTTCTTCAATCAGATATTGGGCAATTCTATAATCAGATTCTCTGAGACCTGTTTCCGGTAATGATCGAGGCAACTCGGGCTTTCTTTTACGGCCTTATGGTCTGAGACGATTGCCGGGCAGAGTTTCGGCAGTTTTTGCGAGTGCCTTCGGGCATCGAGTGCTGTGATCAGAAGCCGCCTGTGCGAGTCAGGTCTGGTTTGAACCAATACAGGAGTAGCAGTGGCGGACCTTAGAATATTTTCCTACATACCCAACCCAAGACTTGCCAAGGCAAAGATCGCAGGACGTCTTTCAGGTGCAGATATTCAGGTCAAGGGCGATAGCCCTCGCAATCTTGTCCATTGGTTATGGGACTTTGATGCCAGAGAACTGAGCGAATGCAGCGAGGCAGACCTCGAGGGTACCGCCCGAAAAGGTACAGTCGGATTTTCGGGTCGTACTCTGTTCAAGACGGATGATTTTCTTCAGGCGCATCCATTTGGAAATGTACCTGCGGCATTTTCCGGCGATGGCTCGGTTGGCATTTTTGAGTCAAATGCCATCATGCGAGCCGCCGCCCGCTGCGGTCCACACGGCAACTCGCTTCTGGGCACAGGTCCGCTCATACAGTCTCGAATCGACAGCTTCGTAGATCGCTCGCTGGTATTTTCGTGCACGTTGCAACGCTATCTGTTAGGAGGCAAGAGGTTGACTCCAGACCTGTATGGCGAGATGAAAACAGCACTTCATTCCTATGCATCCGGTTTAAGCAGGGCACTGGAGGACTCGCTTTTTCTGGTGAATGGAAGATTGACTCTTGCCGACATAGCCGTGGTATGCGAGCTATGCCAGCTAACGTATGAATCTTACTTAACAGAGCGGCTGGAGGATCTCAAACTGGCACCGCTGGTTCCATCACTGGCAGAGTCGCCGGCTATTGGCAGCTACATGGAAAGGCTGTCCCGAAACCCTGTCTTTCGAGAAGAAATCGGCGAACTGCTCGACAAGCTGGCCATCGTCTGGGCTTAGCAGGCAATCGGAAAAACTCTTTTCTCCGATTGCCTGCCTGGGGAACATCCCTGCTCTCTTCCAGGAGCAAGCATGCGATACGGCATCAAGGGCTCAAGCGAGTCAAGGAGCAGTTTCCGCCGGTCAGAGTGACCTGTAACCTGGCCGGCTACCGAAATTGCCCGACTGCCAAAAATAATTGTATCGTCGTCTTGAATGGCCAACCAAGACATTCAGGCTATCAAGGCGGTGAACTGCGCGAACGAAAAAGCTTCCGAAGCCTCGCCGAAGGTCGGAGCAAGTGCCCTTTACCTGGCTGATTGCAAACGGGTCGAGCAGCCGAGGGTGGGAATTCTCTGATTTCAGAGGAATTGAGGAGGTGAGATTCGGATTTTTCTGCAACCTGTCGAGTAAGGCTTTGGAAGACAGTCGAAATCGACTTTACGACAACCCCGAACCGCACTCTTTGGCGGCGATTACCAGGTTTCGCAAAAAGGCCGGATAACCACTTCGCTTGACCAGGCCGAGGGGCGTTGATGTGCCAGGTGATAGCATTCCTCGGCAATGTCTGCCGGCTTGCAGAAAAAATCGTCTGGCTTGTCGGTAAATGTTTCTCGGGCCCAGGGCATGTCAATAATGGCGTCAATGGCAAGGTAGGCGGCATGGACCTTCTTTGGACCCGCATAGCGGGCAATACTCTCCAGAAGAATTCTTTGTGCCGCTTTTGTGGGTGCGAATGGGGCGAATCTCTCCTTTCCTCTGTAGGCAGAAGTGTTACCGGTGCAAATGATTGCTCCACCACCCTTCTCGATCATGAACGGAGTGGTGAGCTGTGCCAACTGCAGTAAAGCAAGCGTATTGATGCGGAAGTTTTGATCCAGAGTTTCTCTGTCAATTTCCAGATAGTTGCCAAACGCACCGCCCACTGCGTTGTGTATGACAACTTTTGGGGAGCCCAACTTTTGTTGAACGCTCGACACTGCATTCGAGAGTTCATTCGGGTTGGCGACATCACAGGTAAATGCGTAGGCCGAACCTGGGTGCTTTTCAGCGAGTGCATCAAGCCGCTCCTTTGTGCGCGCCAGCATCGCCACTCTGTAGCCGCCTTCTACAAACCGTTCGACTATTGCGGTACCAGTACCAGCACCAACTCCTGTTACGAGGCATACAGGGTCTTGTGACATTCGGGCTTCTCCTTGTTGATACTCAAAACTCTACGACAGTCTTCAAAATCGGCTGTGAACTGGCTGAAGCTTCTGACTTGCGAGGAGTGAAGACACGCTTTTGCTCAGAGTGTATTCGACCCGTGCAGGCACAGAGTATTTTCGAACTTGTCGGCAAGAATTTGAAGACCCACGGGAAATCCCTTCGTGCTAGCTGGCAGACACTGGTTGCACGGGAGAGACTGTGGCCTGGTCGTCAGGCAGGCTAAAGCTTCAGCCAGATCCAAACCCTGCTACCTTATTCTAAACCAGGGATTTCGCGATGGGGTTAGACCAGCCTCCTGGAATAGGGGAACCGGTAGAGCCGAGCGGGCTCGAGGCGTCGACCTCAACGCTGCCACAACCGCAACTCCGAACTCTGCTTGAAGAAATGGCAGGTCGCAGAATCGAAATCCCAGAATCGAAGTAGAAGTTGCCAGCACTCTCCTGCGTGAGGTCAAACCCTTCCTCGGCAGCCTGCCAGCGGTATCGGTCAGATGCCAACGAGGTACTAGAGTCCGGTTTTGCTCGCCTGAGAGACTTGCTCGCGTGGAATAAACGGCACCAGTAGATGCGAGTCGTAGCGGCCTCCGATATGAATGATATGGCGGCCTTTGTTGACAGTCTTTTTGTGCGCCAGGGCGAAGTGCTCGAAGTGGTCATGTCCCTGAATGGCGACCTCAATTGTCTCGCCTGCCCGAAACAGGGTGCTGCTCGGCAGGATTTCGATCTCTACAGGAACCACCTGGCCGCGTGCCAGTGTCAGGCTGCGCTCGTGCATAAGGTATGGCTGTAAACGAGTTGAGTGTTCGGGGTCGAGTTCGCGTTGCGAAACGCGCAACCATCCCAGCGCGACCGGCGTTTGAGTGTAGCCGGCTTTGCCGTGGAAGGTGACCTCGTTTCCGTTCGCGTCATATTTCCTGATCGCGACAAACAGATCCATATCCTTCGCACCCTGGGCCTCAACCCATAATTTTAGTTTCATATTGCCCGTCAGTTCCGTGTCTTGAGCAAGGGTCTTGCGGAAGGCGACCGCGCCTTCGCGCGCGGCATAGGTTTCGGTTCGCGCCACCGTAACCGGCTCGTCCTGCATTTGGCCATTTGCCGCCAAAAAGAAGGGCGTCTCCATGATCGAGGCAAGCGGCCAGCTATCTTCATACCGGACCGAGTAGTCGGTCAGGGTTTCGCGCACTTCGAGACGCACCGCCGGGCGTTGCTCAAAGCCATTGGCTTCACCCTTCAGAAAGTGATCGAAAAACGCTGTCTGAACTGCTTTCGCCTCGTTGCTATAGTACACATCCCATTTCGGCTGGCCGTGTGTGTAGACCCATTTCTGCGCGGACGAGATCTGCTTGAAGCCCTCAAACGAGCCGCGTGTGTGCATGCCGTGGTCCGACCAGCTTGCGCAGATAAGTGCCGGAACAGTTATGTCCTTCAGGGAAATTCCTGAAGGTGCCTGGCGGGCGGAGAGCCATTTCATCAACATTGGGCGGCTGCCGGCAAAGCGCATGATGCGATGCGGTGGCAAACTGATCTCGTTCGCTTTGCTGCGCACGCGAGTCAGCCAAAAATTTGTGAATGCAGTTTCGGGCACACCGCCATGAAAGAGGACCTCTCGAAAACTGTCGCTTTGTCCTTCCCAAGGCATGATTGCCTTGAGGTATTCAGGTGCGTCAACGCCGGCGATCCATTGCGCGATCGCAAGGTATGACACACCTGTAAGACCGACATTGCCATTGCTCCAGGGCTGGGTTCCGGCCCAGATAATCGCATCATGAAAATCGTGGCGGTCGTGAATATTGAGCACGGCGGCGGTGCCTGCTGAAAGCCCATAGCCTCGACTATCAAGGATCACGACCGCATAGCCCTGGCTGACCCAATAGGCCGGATCTGGCGCCTCCCAGGGCGTCCACTCACTGACGCGAATCGTGCCGGAATCATATTCCGAAGTCGCATTCAGGCGCAGGTAATCGGGATATTGACTGGGTGTCTCATCCTTGTGATAAGCGGTGAAGGCCATCACTACAGGATACCGGCCATCGGCGATGGGGTGGAAGACATTTGCAGACAGTCGGGTACCATCCCGCATCGGAATGCCGACATCCCGCTCGATTCGGGTTTTCGCGACGACGGATGCGTGGTCATAGACGAGAATCGGGCTGTTCGGCGTGTCGATGAAGTCGGAAAGGTCGGATGGTTTGTGTAGCGGCGGGGCGGTGAAGAAAATGTAATAGACGACACCTGCGAGCAGCAGTACCAGAATACTTATCGAAATCAAAAACCCTCTCATCATGCCTCGCTCCTCATCTGCGGTGTTCGCCAGAATGGCGCGGTTTCGTCAGCATTACGCTGGATAGTGCGAATGGATTTATTATTCCCTATTTGGCTGATATTTGGCTGAAGGCTCCAGCTGAGGGCTCTATTTTCTATTTTTTATTCCCTTTTCTGGCTGAGGGCTCCTTTGGCTGAGGGCTCCATTATTTCTCTATTCCCTTTATGGCTGAGGGCTCTGACTGTGATTCGGTCTCAGCCACCGAGTTGAGCCAGTTGCTCTTCCACCTGATCCAACCGGTCCTTGCCGAAATACATCTCTTCTCCTGCAAAGAAAGTTGGAATTCCAAACACACCTCGGTTCACAGCTGAGTCGGTATTACTAATCAGCTCCTGCTTGATGTCTGGATCACTTGTACGGGCAAGGATATCTGAACCATCCAGTCCAGCATCAGAAAGTGCTGCAGCGAAGACTTCGGGGTCGTCCATTTTGAGTCCCTTCTCCCACATGGAAGACAACCCAACATCAATGTATCGCTCCAGAGCCCCGTCTCTGGACATGGCGATTGCACCTCGCATAAGCATCAAGGTGTTGACTGGGAAGTGTGGATTGAATCGAAAGTCGTCCAGATCATGCCGGGCGATAAATCGCTCTGATTCTTTCCGCTCATAAGCGACTTTGTTCTTCACTCCACCGTATGCGATGAGTGGCGGTTGATTTCCCGTCGACTTGAAAATGCCGCCAAGCAAACAGGGAATTATCTCCAGCGTCGCTCCAGTTCGTTCAAGGATCGGAGGCAACACCTTATAAGCCAGATACGCATTTGGGCTACCAAAGTCGAAAATAAATTCAAGCTTCTTGCTCATGACCAGCTACCCCGCAACCTCGTGATTCAACCAGGCAAACTCAGTGGATGCTCTCAGGCCATCCTCATCGCTGCGGCGACACAGGGTAGCGTGATAGCCCTCTTGTGCAAACTTCTTTCCCATACTACCGACAATTCCTGCACCAGTGCCGATAGCCAGACAAGCCTTTTCCATCCTGTCGCCTCCGTGCTGGTACAGATCAATCAGAGGTTGCCTGACTTCTCCAAATTCCTGGTTCTGGCTGAGACGACATCCTCTTTTGTTGGCTGTCACCTTAAACCGCAGGCTCGATGCAAACAATCATACACAACTTTCGGAACAGGCAAGACTTAAACCCGAGAGCCGCAAAATTCGTTGTACCAACGACAGACATGAGCGACGCGAAGCTGATTCGAGCGGTGCACGAAGAAGGCGGGCTGTTAAACGCTCGCCGAGATTGCACGCCATGTAGAACTCATGTCATGAGACCGGCGAACTCGGACTCGGAGTGGCCCAATAATCGAACAGACAATGCTTTCGGAGGTCCTGAAAGCTTTCACAGAATTCACCGACGGAGCAAGCCAGGCAGTCGCTGAAGACGAAGACGTACTGTCGGCCATGCTTGAAACGTCCGATTTGGACGTGCTTGTTGGGCCGTTTGTTGCAACGTCTCCTGAGGATTCAAAGGAAGATTGATCCAAACCCTTGCAGAATGCAGGCTTGGTGGAGCCAGGCGGGTTCGAACCGCCGACCTCAACACTGCCAGTGTTGCGCTCTCCCGGCTGAGCTATGGCCCCAAAGAAGTCTTGAGTCGAGAATCTTTTCGAGTGCGGACAGGCGAACTTCCATTTTAGCCTGAATTGCTGTCAGAAAAGGAAGAGTTTTGTGACAGCATTCGGCTCTCTTCCACGAGTGCCTGGTGTTGCAGATCCAGTTGCTCCCATTTTTTGGCGAGGGCGTACGTGCCTTCTTCGGAAACCCTTTTACTCGGCAGGCAGGATTCTTTGACCATCGCCCACTGCTCCGGCGTCCACAGAGTTTCGACCGAGCAGAGTTTTTGCAGCAACTCTCCTCGAGTGCCGGCGGTTTTCTTTTCGGCGATGACTCTGGCCTTGTTCGACAATTCCAGCAGGGCCTTCAGGTTTGCATCGATGGAGTCGAGTATGTCGGCAGGCGGCCTCTCACCCGTTTCATCACAAGAGCATAGCTGTTCTTTCAGGGATTCGGCATCTTCCGCCAGTTCGCGCAACCGGTTCAACAGATGCCACTCTTTATCGATTCGTTCGCGCTCTTTCCTGGACAAGCCTCCAATGCTTTTGAGGGTTTTTTGCAGACGAACGAGAGCCTCTTCCCTGCCGATAAATGCAATGGAGTCAAACAGAGGCAGGGCAACCTTATGACCCGAAATGGCAATGAACAGGGGTTTCAGAAACAACCGGGTCTTCAAACCCATCAGGCTGGCCAGGCTGGATAACGCCTGTTGGACGGCCTCCCTGCTCCAGTCCTCAAGGCTTGAAAGCTGAAGGAGAGTGTAGTGCAGAAGCCTTTTCAGAGTGTCCATGTCCAGCCCCTGTTGTTGCAGCAACTCCGCCTCGGGCTTCTCTGCATCCCCGAGCAGATAAGTGATTTTGGGTAGAACCTGGCCAAACCTTTCCACTCTGGGCTGTACCATTCCTACCAGATGAATCAGCTGATGGCGGTCGGGTAGCCAGTCGAGGAATCTGTCCAGAAGCTCTTCTTTTGAGAGTTGGCGCAACCACTGTCCAGCCAGCCAGTCCAGCTTATCGACATCAAAAATGGGGGCACCCAGGCTTACTTTTTCTATGTCGAATGCGTCGATAAGTTCGTGCAGGGTGAATATCTCACCTTGATTGGGCATCGCCCCTCCGATCAGGGCCAGGTAATTGAGCAATGCTTCCGGCAACAGACCACTTTTTCGATAATAGTCAATGCTGGTTGGGTTCCTGCGTTTGGACAGCTTGCTTTGATCGGGATTGCGCAACAAGGGCAGGTGGCAGAAAACGGGTGGCTTCCACCCGAAATACTGGTATAGCTTGAGGTGCTTGGGCGTGGAATTTATCCACTCCTCGCCCCGAATGACATGGCTGATTCCCATCATGTGGTCATCTACCACACAGGCCAGATGGTAGGTTGGCATACCGTCAGATTTGAGCAACACCTGCATATCCATTTGTCGCCATTCAATTTCAATGTTCCCGCGAAGCTGATCCTGAAAGATGCAACTCCCTTCCCGATCCATGTGCATTCTGACGACACAGGGTGTTTGCTGGCTGAGCTTCTCCTCTATCTCCGCTGATGAAAGATGAGCACACCTGCCGTCGTAGCCAAGGGGGGAATTGGATGCCATCTGTTCTTTTCTGAGGCTGTTCAGCCGTTCTGGTGTACAAAAACAACGAAAGGCATGGCCAGAGTCGAGCAGCTGTTTTCCATGGTGCTGGTAAATCTCATGCCGTTCGCTCTGCCTGTAGGGGCCGAACTCGCCGCCCAGATCGGGGCCTTCATCCCAGCTCAAGCCAAGCCATTTCAGGGCATCCAGAATCCTTTCTTCAAAAACCTTTGAGCTACGCACTCGATCCGTGTCCTCAATGCGCAGAATGCACTGACCGCCGGAGGAACGGGCAAAACAGAGATTGAACAGGGCGATATAGGCGGTACCCAAATGGGGGCTGCCGGTTGGCGATGGTGCTATGCGGGTTCTAACGGTCATATCCTGAGAATTCGGAGTGCCTGTTCGGCTGTTTCATTATAGACTGAGTTCTTGTTACAGCCCGCCTCAACAGGCTTGGACGAGGAAAAGGAGTAAGGGCGAGAACAGAGGCTTCCTGTGCCTGTAGAAGACTCGCAGGCTCAGGAATGGCTGATCTTCAACAAGGAAAGCGAAGTGATGAAGTATACCGTTGCATTGAAGATAGACAACGCCAGGCTAAAGAAACGTCTTCAGGCAGTTCTTCGTGGTTTTTCCGAGTTGCCTGACAAGGGTATTGACTGGCAGTTCGAGTGGATGGACAGCCTTCAGGATTTTGACCGCACGGGAACAGATTGTCTGTTGCTGGACGGTTTTTCAAAAGACCCTGCATTCGAGTCAGACCCTCTGAGTGAAACCTCGCCGCTGGTTATTCTGATCGGCGAGAAGCATGACGAGGACTCCAGCAGCAGCCAGTTTGCGGATTGCCTGGGCACTCAGCATCTGGATACCTACACATTAGAGCAGGCTCTTCGCTTCAATATCGAGAAATCAAAGCTTGAAATCGAACTCAATTACCTCAGAAATCATGACTCGGCAACCGGCCTGGCCAACCAGTCCCTGTTCTTTGAACGACTTGCCGACACCATTGAACTCTCTCGCCAGACCGGCCACCCGGGTGCCATCCTGTTAATCAGTATCGACAGTTCCGGCGAGGTTTTGCGACGCCTCAACTATACCAGCGAAAACCTCCTGTCTCAGGCACTGGTCAACAGATTGAGTGCTACCCTGCCCGGCCGCAATCTGATCGCCAAAGCGAAGCAAGACAATGTGATACTTGTTCTGGTTCCCGAAGCCGATGCCGCAGAGACTGAACGCATCGCGCAAACGGTACTTCAGGGCATGAGAAGGAGCTTTGAGGCCGAAGAGCAGAAATTCACCCTGACGACCAGCATTGGAAGCAGTAATTATCCGAGGGATGGCACCGAAACAGAGGTCTTGATTCGGGCTTCTCGAGCGGCACTTGATTTTGCCACCGCCGCAGGGGGGGATCAGCACTGTGCATTCGACAGCATAATAGCTCAGGAGTCCAGACGTCATACGGAACTCGCACAGGCTCTGGCAGAGGCATTGACCCGGCGCGAACTGGAAGTGCGTTATCAGCCGCAGATGGCGCTGGAGACCAGCCGGATCACCGGAGCTGAAGCACTTTTGCGTTGGCACAGAGCGTCCCTGGGTGAGATTTCACCCGAAGTATTCATACCTATGATAGAAAGCAGCAACGACATTCTGCATATCGGTGAATGGGTGCTCAGGGAGGCTGTCAGGACGGCTGAAAACTGGGTCTCCAGTTACCAGTCAAGTGTTCGGCTGGCAGTCAATGTTTCCGGCCACCAGTTTCGGGGCAAAAAAATCCTTCGGGATGTCGAGGATCTGTTAAGCAACAGCAGCTTTCCTGCGGATCAACTGGAACTGGAGCTCACCGAAAGAGTTTTTGTTGAGAATATTCAGGCTCATCGGGATATCTTCACTGAACTCAAAAAAATGGGTGTCAGGATTGCTCTGGATGATTTTGGTGTGGGCTACTCTTCCCTGAGCTACCTCAAAAATTTTTCAATCGACACTCTGAAAATTGATCGCTCCTTTGTTGCCTCCCTGCCCGATTCCAGAGATGATGCGGCGATAGTCAGGGCGATTATTTCCATGGGCCGTAATCTGGATATGCGCATCATTGCGGAAGGTGTTGAGACCGAAGCCCAGCTGGAATTTCTGCACGAACATGCCTGTGACGAAGTCCAGGGTCATTTTTTCATGAAAGACCTGTCAGCCGAAAAATTTGCTCATCTGATAGAAGAAAGGACAGACAAGGAATGAAGTGTCGGAATACGACCTTGAGGCTTCGGGCTGAGGTCGGCTAACTGCCGGTAAACTCTGGTTTGCGCTTCTCAAGGAAAGCCCTTACACCTTCCTTGCTGTCCTGAGTCCGGCCGGCTGCATCCTGCAGGCTGGCCTCCAGTTCAAGCTGGGTTTCGTAGCTGTTGCTCAGGCTCGCCCAATAGGCTTTTCTGAGCAGGCCCAGCGACCGAGGCCCCTCCGCCAACTGATAGCCGATTTCACAGGCCTTCGCCTGCAAATCCTCATCATCAAACAGGAAATTGACCATTCCCCAGTCATGTGCGTTCGCGGCCGGCAACCGTTCGGCCAGCATCGACCGCTGCATCGCCCTGCCCCAGCCGATCAGCCGAGGAAGCAGGAAGGTTGAACCACCATCCGGTATCAGACCTATGCGGGCGAAGGCCTGAAAGAAGTAAGCACTTTGGCTGGCGCAAACAATGTCACCCATCAGGGCAAAACTCATACCCACGCCGGCAGCCACTCCATTGACCGCCGTAACAAGCGGAATCTCGAGATTTTTCAGACTACACAACACAGGATGGTAGCTGTCACGCAAGCCGTCTCCGCTACTTCTGATGTCATTCGGATCGCGATCTTCGTCATTCAGGTTGGCACCGGCGCAGAAAGCGCGGCCTTCGCCTGTAATCAGCAGACAGCGTACTGACTTGTCACGCTCAACCTGTTTAACGGCATGCTTCAGTTCCTGCATCATACGTATACCCATAGCATTCATGGTTTTGGGGTGGTTGAATTTGATGATGCCCAAACCATTCTCTTTTTCAAAAATAATCCTTTTATAATCCATTATTTACACCTTAAATATAAATTAAATTGTTAATAAAAATCTGCCTCGGGAAAAGGGTCGACTCCAAGGGCGGGTATCCTTGAGCAGCCTCCTCCTGTTTTCAATATAGCCCTGTTTGGCCTGCAAGACTTCGCCGGCCAAACTCTTTTCAGGAAGGCAAAAAGCTTGCCGTTTCGGCCTGTTGTTTCGGCTTCGGATTCTAGTCTGCTCAAGCCGTCGTTGCAGTCATGTTCAGGTTACGACTTTCCTCTTTGGCTTGATATATTATCCTTATTTCATCGAAACAAGGTAGCAAAGTCGGGTTGTCCGGCGATTATGAGCAGAGAGTCCCTCAGTTGCTTTTCGGTTTTTGTTTTGACGGCGAGCGTTTTATCGATTGCCTTGTCGGGCTGTGGTGGCCTGGCACGAATGAGCGAAAAAACAGGCAAGAAGACCCTGGAAAGTCCGGTTGCCGGCGAACTTGTTTTCATTGAAAAGGAGGATGGTTCGATTCAGGGCCCCTCCCAACTCTACAGTCTGGCTTCTCGGCTCTACCCTTCGGGGGCGATTTACAGCGGGTTTTGGCGTCAGGATGAAAAGAATGGCCTGGGTTTACTCTTTTCGCCTGAAAATCAGAACCTTTACATGGGAGAATTTGCTGACGATCACAGAACAGGATTTGGTGTTCTGGTAAGCAGGGATTCTGAATACCGGGGATATTGGCGACAGGATGTACCCGATGGTTATGGTGCATTAAAGTCTGTCGATGACAAGGGGCAGCATAGTTTTTATGCCGGCTATTGGAGCAATGGTCTGCGTTCGGGTAACGGCCTGAACGTCGGCGACCAGAAAACCTGGCAGGAGGGTACCTGGAACAGGGATCTGCTGGACGGTTTTGGCGAAAGAGTCGATGCCGACGGCAACTGGTATCAAGGCAGCTGGTTTCAGGGGCAACGCGACGGATACGGTCGCTCCCTGCATCGTTCGGGCAACGCTTACGAAGGTACCTGGCGAAGGGATCAACGTGCAGGCTACGGAGTGGAAACTTACATTGATGGCAGTCGTTATGCCGGCGAATGGAGCAATGACCTCAAAACAGGGTATGGCGAAGCGGTACTTAACAACGGCATCGAACACGCCGGCTACTGGCTGGATAACAAGCCCTGGGGTAAGGGCACTCGTACTTTTCCAACCGGTTTTTCGTTAAGTGGCGTATGGGCCGGAGACCTTATTCTGAACGGCCGAGTCCGCATTGAGGACAGGCCCCAGGCGGAATACGAGGGGCCTATACAGATGGATGGCAACGCCGGCATGCAACCTCATGCAAAACTGCTGAGCTGGCTGAAGGCATTGGCGGAAGAAGGCTCTTCGGGTGCCCAAAATCTGCTCATCATGCTGTTAAACCAGAATGGAGCAAACGATGACAGCCTGCCCTGGCTGGAAAAGGCAGCCGACACTTCTCCCGAAGCCGCGTTCATCCTTGCAAGAAGTTATCTGCGCGACGAATCAACTGCATCGACTTTCTGGCCGAAGGCATTCAGCCTGTTAAAGAGGGCCGCCGATCAGAACTATCTGCATGCCTGCCTGGAGCTTGGCAACCTCTACTACCGTTCTGATTTTCTGACCAGAGACGACTCGCTGGCAGCCAGCTACTTTGACCGTGCCTTCAAGGGTGGCAGCCTTGTCGCTCGAAACAATCTGGCCTGGCTGTTGGCGACATCGCATAACGACCAGGTACGTCAAGGCGAACGCGCGCTTTTGGTCGTTCGGCCAGTGGTCGAAAACTATCCTTCGGCCCAGCACTTCGATACGCTGGCGGCGGTTTATGCCGAGCTTGAGTATTTCGGGCTGGCGGTTGGCTTTCAGCAGGAAGCACTTCGACTCATGGTGAAAGAAAACCGGCAAATACCTCAGGTGATGCAGGACAGGCTCGAAAGATATCAACAGAAGATGCCGTGGCGCGAGTAGAGCCCTCAGCTGGAAAGGGAATGGAGCCTTCAGCTAAAAGAAATAGATAATAGAGCCTTCAGCCAAAAGGAGCCTTCAGCTAAAGAAAATAGAGAAATAAAAGAGCCCTCAGCTAAAAGAAATAAAAGAGCCTCTAGCTAAAGGAGCCTTCAGCCGGAGCCTTCAGCTAAAAGGAGCCTTCAGCTGGAAAGGGAATAGAGCCTTCAGCTGGAAAGGGAATAAAAAAATAAAGAATAGAAATAGAGCCCTCAGCTATCAGCTAAAAGGAGCCCTCAGCTGGAAAGGGAATAGAGCCCTCAGCTGGAAAGGGAATAGAGCCCTCAGCTGGAAAGGGAATGGAGCCCTCAGCTAAAAGAAATAGATAATAGAGCCTTCAGCCAAAAGGAGCCTTCAGCCGGAGTCTTCAGCTAAAAGGAGCCTTCAGCTAAAAGGAGCCTTCAGCTAGAAAGGGAATAGAGCCCTCAGCTGGAAAGGGAATAGAGCCCTCAGCTGGAAAGGGAATAGAGCCCTCAGCT
>RKSB01000043.1 GCA_007571095.1 K189A clade bacterium
AGCCATCGTCTCTTTTACCCTGGTCGCCTGGCTTCTGGCTGCCGCCTTATGGGGCGAACTTCGAGTGTAGCCAGATTCGATTTGCCAGCACACTGGCCCATCTTCGGCCCAGGCCCGGCTGTCTCTCTTTGAACCCTGACTTGAGTTTGCAGACAAGACAAGCCCCTGAAGGCTTCAAGGCTTTCGCCGGTGCCGGTTCTCGTCTTCGCCCTTCCTGGCCGGAAAGAGGCTCTCCGCAGACCAGTCTGTGTCAAGACCTGCTTGAGCCAGCAGGCGAAGGACAGTCTATCTGGTACTTTTCCATCGTCGATTGAGACTTGCGAGAATGGCCTCAAAAGATGCTGTTACAGTGTTTTTCGAGATACCTATGCCAAAGAAAATGCCCTTGTTCTGAGACCGGATTGCAATCTGTGCGAGTGCTTTGGCATCGCTGCCTTCACCCAACGCCTGTTCGTGATAATCGCTGATCTCAAAACTTTCGTTCAGGCTTTGTCGCAGTGCTTCAACAAAGGCCTCTATGGGCCCTGCACCTGTGCCCTCCAGAGACATTTCCCGATTCCCCACCGCCAACCGAATCCGGCACTGTTGGCGGCTCTGATCGCTGACCAGTTGGTAATCGATCAGGCGATAGTGGCCTTCCCTGCTCGCATAATTGTCAACAAATGCCTGCCATATGGCTGTCGGAGTGAGTTCTCCGCCTTGCTGTTCCGACAACGCCTGAGTGATTCCGGCAAATTCGATCAGGTGAGGGCGAGTCAGAGTCACACCAAAATTTTCTTCCAGCAAAAAAGCCACTCCTCCTTTGCCTGACTGGCTGTTTACTCTGACGGTTTCGCGATACGAGGATTTTACGTCCGTAGGGTCAATCGGCAGATAGGGGACTGCCCATTCGCCACCCTCAAGCTGGGCAAAACCTTTGCGGATAGCGTCCTGATGAGACCCTGAGAAAGCCGTAAAGACCAGTTCGCCGGCGTAAGGATGACGTGCATGCACCGGCAACTTGTTACAACTTTGAGCAACTTCGACTATGCGGGGCATGTCGGTCAGGTCAAGTCGAGGATCCATACCTTGAGAAAAAAAGTTCATTGCCAGCGCGACCAGATCCGCGTTGCCGGTGCGTTCGCCATTGCCAAAGAGGGTGCCTTCAACGCGCTCGGCACCCGCCAGCAGGCCCAGTTCGCTCGCTGCCACACCGGTTCCACGGTCATTGTGCGTATGCAGACTAATCACCACCCTGTCTCTGTGCGCAAAGTTTCGGCAGAAGTACTCAATTTGATCTGCATAGGCGTTGGGAGTAGCCAGTTCCACCGTCGCAGGCAGATTGATAATGACCTTTTCCTCGTGCCCCGAATCCCACCAGCGAGTGCACACTGCCTCGCAGATTTCTATTGCGAAGTCAGTCTCGGTGCCGGTAAAGCTTTCCGGCGAATACTCAAGAGTCAAATCTGTGTCAGTCAGGACTTGAGTTTTTTCTGCGATCCAGTCGATGCCCTGCAGGGCGAGGTCAATAATCTGACGCTGGTCCATTCCGAAAACGACTTTGCGTTGCAGGGTGCTGGTTGAGTTGTAGATGTGGAAAATCGCCCTTGGCGCACCCGAAAGGGCCTCAGTAGTCAGATCGATGAGTTCTTCTCGTGCCTGGCAGAGGACCTGAATGGTAACGTCTTCGGGTATCAGATTCTTGTCAATCAGGGTACGAACAAAGTCAAAATCCGGCTGAGAAGCCGCCGGAAAACCCACTTCGATTTCCTTGAAGCCGATCTCCAGCAGCAGCTCGAACATGTACATTTTTTCTCTCGGATTCATGGGTTCGATCAGTGCCTGATTGCCGTCCCTTAAATCCACGCTGCACCATCGAGGTGCCTGCGTCAGCTGTTTTGTCGGCCATGTCCTGTCGGCCAGTTCAACCCCCCGAAAGGGCTTGTACTTGTGATAGGGCATTGTTTTGATATCGACTGCAGGACGTGCTTCCCTGCTGTTGGCGGAATCCGGTCGAACACCGGAGGCAGAGGACTTTTTCATGTTGGATACCTGTAAGCAGAGCTTAAGAAGCAATGGGTGAAAACAGAGATCTGGTAATTGTCGCAACGAAACCGCTTCACTGCGGAACGAAGGAACGGCGAGTGAATACTCTTTCTGAATGAAGTAAAAGCCGACCTAAGCCGGCAGTCGATGCGGGCGGCTCAGGCAAGAAACCCAAGTCAGGTTTATTGTCAGTGAAGAGTAGAACATGGTGCTCAATCAATATCCTACTCTCTCGGTCGAGTCAGTGCAACCTGATTTACTCAGGAAGAGAGGAATCGGCCTCTTCGTCCGAAGGCATTCGGCTGACTCTGGCCATGCGAATCATATCGTCAGCTATCTGAGTGGTTTCAAAGCGATACTCGTTGAGGCGAATACAGGTGTTGCCTTCGGGAAACATGTCCAGATGCTGAATAATAAGGCCGTTAAGGGTTTTGGGACCGTCGAGAGGAAGGTTCCAGCCGAGCATTCGATTGATCTGACGCAAGGGCATTGCACCATTGATCAGATAGCTGCCATCGGAGGAAGGCTGAATGCCTGCAATCAGACGAGTTCTTTGCCCGGTGAACTCGCCGACGATTTCGGCCAGTATGTCGGAGATGGTGATAATACCCTGCAGGTCACCATATTCATCAACGACCAGGCCAATACGGCTTTGCGTTTCCTGAAAATTCATCAGCTGGGTCAGCAGAGGTGTGCCCTCGGGAATAAAGTGAGCCGGCTCAACCGCCTCCAGCAGGGCCTCTTTGGTTTTGTTTTCGGCAGTCAGGAAGCTATAGACTCTGCGTAACGTCAGGGTGCCCAGCACATTGTCGAAACCACCTCGAATAACCGGCAGGGAGGTATGCCGAGTGGTGCATATCTGGTGAACAATGGCGGAGAGTGGCTTTTCCATATCCAGACTGACGACATCTGCTTTGGGGACCATGACATCGTCCACCTTGATATTTTTGATATCAAGCACGCCGAGCATGATGTCGGCTCCCTTGCCGTCGAGGGCCGAATCTTCGTCCACAAGAGTGCGCAACTCCTCCGTACTCAGGCTTTCGTTCACCAGCCGCTGGCCTTGTTCGGGCCGAACGCCAAACAGCCCGGCCAGCTTGTTGCTGATGGCATTGACCGCAACCACGGCCGGATAAAAAAGCTTGAGCAGAGGAGCCAGCAGGTGAACGGAAGCGAAAGCCACCCGTTCGGGAAAAAAAGCAGCCACAGTCTTGGGAGTCACCTCGGCAAAAATCAGGAATATCAGCGTCAGTACTATGGTTGAGGTCAGAGGCCCCCATTCACCCAACAGCCTCAGGCCCAGCAGAGTAGCCAGTGAAGCTGCCAGAATATTGACCAGATTGTTGCCGATCAGGATGACACCCAGCATGCGATCAGGCCGCCGAAGCATCTGGCTTACCTTGGTGGCCGAGCGGTGTTTTTTTGTGACCAGATGGCGCAGGCGATAGCGATTGACCGAAATCAGTGCCGTTTCGCTGCTGGAAAAATAGGCGGAGAGTAGTATCAGAACGCCGATAGAAACGATCAGGGTTTCTGTGCTCAGGGTATCCAAATCAGGGAACTTGAGTAGTCTTTGTAAGGATCCTTGTTACCGCCCTGTTTTTTAGTCCACAAGCGAGAATCCGAAGCATTATAGCAGTCTGGGAGAGGCTCGTTTACTCGGTTGTTGAAGACATCTGCAAGACTCAAAGACCGGCTTGAGGCGACACTGCTCCGAGGGTCTTCGGTTCGCCTGCAAACGACTTCAAGCTCAGGCCGAAACAAACGAATGGCCGTTTTCGGCAGGCAACATGACTGCGCCCAGAGTCTTTGGTTCCTTATCGTGCCACCAATCTACCATTTTTTGAGGAATTGCATGTGATAGTGCCAAATCACCCAACATACCCAACCTCATGGCAAATCCTGTTCCTCTTTTCCTGTTCAGGCAACGGCACCCTCAAGCAAATCTGCCTGTCTGGGCAGTAGACCGATTTCCGGCAAACAAGCGACCAGGTCTTTTGCCGGAAAGCCCCGCAACTCTTTTGGCTCAAGCTTGTGTAGGCCGCCACCGTAGAAGCGGCCATGTTCCAGAAGTTCTTTCGGGGCTATTTCATTCAGAAACTTCCAGGCGGAGCGCATGATCGCAGGGTGCTTCTCGACAGCACGCGCCAGAAAGGGCTTGGGATATAGCAAGAGATAGGTGTTGCAGGCTGTGGCGCTCGAATGGTTCAGGATAAAACGAAAGGGTTTGCTTCCTGCCCGGTTCCGACCCATGTAGGTGCAGATGATCGGTGCTGCGGGGCGTTTCTCTTGCTTATACCACGGCTTACGGAATCGGCACAAATATCGGTCTGCAACAGCCTTTTCGCCTTTTTTGCCAGTGGCAAGGTAAGTGGCAAGCGCTGGAAACTTCTGCGAGATAACATCTTCGGGCAAGCGCGCATCAAGCAAAAAGAGTTGCTTGTCAATCAGCGGTAATCCCTCGTCGTCAGCTTTGATCTCATCTTCAGGCAGGTAGCGGGATCCAGGCAAGACAGGACTGAAACACTCCATTGGCAAATCGTGCTCTTCAATCTGATTGCGATCCAGGATAAAGAATTTGTTATCACCGGTAGCTACACCGCGCTTGATATCGAACAGGTCGCCCAGTGAAATTCCATCCCGCCGAGAGGCTTTGTGAGCCTGGGGGTAGCGTGCCCACTTGGGTTCGCAGTCAAGATCTGTCGCTACAACCTCGCGCGAAAGCACGGGTTTTGTGAGCGTTCCGCCATAAGAAAAGATAACCGCATGATCCTCTGGTGGCGGCGAATTCTTGATCCAGACTACTGCCGAAGACACGAGTGCATCATCAAACTGCACATCTTCGGGATCGTAGCGGTGGATTTGCAAAAGCGTGACCTTTTTCAGCAGGTAATGTTTAAGCATTCGGCCATAGTTCCCGCCCATGAATTCACTTGGAACAAGCCAGCCGGCGATGCCGTCTTTGGCCATGAAAGGATGCGCGAGCCCTATGAAGTAGCAATAAAAGCCGGCCAGACCGCTGATCTTCACTCCGCATGCCTCTTCAGTCCGTCGCTGCAATGCAGACTTTTGCGAGCCATCCAGGTGATGATGCCGGACATAGGGCGGATTGCAGATAAGGAGATTTGCTTTCCGTCCCTTTGGCGTTGCTCTGGTAAAGTCAGAAAGGTGAATATCGAGTGGCGTATCTTGCCATAACGCCTTGGCGGGTTCGCCGTAGTGCGGATCAATCTCGTAGCCTTGCGCGCTCTCAATACGCTCTTCGGGCACAGCAGCACGCAGGGCGGAATAAAATGAGGCGGTGCCAATGCCAGGATCAAAGAAGCGGATCGGTTGAATATCAGGTAAGAGTCGGATACCGTGAGCCAGAATTTCACGGGCAAGCGCAGTCGGTGTTGCAAACTGACCCATGCGTTTCCGATCTTCGATGGCCTTGCTCCTGTCGAGTTCAATCTGCAATGCAAGGCGCTGTATTTCCAAAGTTTCTATATCGAGCGCGGTCATAAACCAAACTCCCGAAAGTCATCGATACGGTGTTCCCATACCCAATCAATTCCTTCAGCTGCCTCATAGCCGAGATAGCCGCTATCGAAATAACCACATAGGAACAATATAAACTCAACTTCAGTGCCGTAGGTGCGGTGAAGTTGGTTGATCTTTTGAGCTTCTTCCTTGCGACGCTTGTTCGTGTTGGCGAAATCACCTGCGGACTTGGCTTCGACCAGAAGCGGGAATTCTCCTTCGTGTGCACTTTGACGCATAATGACGGCATCAATGGGTAGTTTAACGACGTTATTGCCGCTATCATCGCCTACGGGGACATTCATGTGGAATGACCAGGTACCGGCGGGCATTTCACGAAAAGTGCCCTTATAGTCGTCAGGTAGTTTTATATAACCGCGTGCTTTCAGCCATTCTGCTATATAGTCAAGCTGGCGGCGTTCCTGGGCGTTGCGGATGACAGGATTGGCTACGTTACCACAAAGTCTGTCCGCAACGATGGTTGCAGCGGAATGGACTTCTGTTTCGCTGGCAGGCTCGGCTCGTCCGATCCAGACAAAAATATCAGGATCGGCCATCTTTTTGATGGTATCACCAATCACAGCGAGTCCAGTGTCCATGTCTGATCGCTTCATTTGAGCAGGCAATCTATTCTTCTCCAGGTTCTTGACAAGGTTTCTGGAAACGCCTGTAAGACCAATCAGACGGTCAACGGCTAGTGGTGGACAGGTGGACATGCGTAAAGTCGGCAAAACACCCGGCCATGAGCGCAGAATG
>RKSB01000201.1 GCA_007571095.1 K189A clade bacterium
GCCGCCACACCTGAAACCAGACGAATCTATGATGCACTCGGCTTAAGTCTCTCAGATGTTCCCTATGCACTGAACTGATCCTGTAACCCGTTTAAGGCCAGCAAACGCCATCGTTCAGGAGAAAAGATCACCCAAGTCAGGAAATATGACGACTCCTTAAACCCTCACCCTTCCAGCATGTCCCCTTATACATTCAGCTGACCATCCGGCCAGCCGAAAAAGCCTTGTAGTGCCTAGTGAATTTTTCAAGGTAAATAAAATCAATGACTTAAGAGACCAGACCGTCGAAGTCAAGAAGGTCAATCGCCGCCAGCTTCATTGGAGGCTAACCGCCTTTCTCTCACGGCTGAGGCTGGCCACGGACTAGTCTCAGACAGACTCAAATCGCAATCATTTGACGGCTGTACTCTCAAAGCCTTCGCCCGAAAGCCATAGGTGCAGGGCTATGCGTAGCATCATGTCGGCCATTCAATCGGAGGATATGTCATGACGCAAGCACATACCAGATTGCTTACGGGACAGTTGGCAGGCGATTAGAGTATGCTAATTTGAGTCTGGAATTGACGGACAAATCAGCTGGAGGATGCACAAGTATGAAGTGGATATCCAGACAGGATTGCAGGGAGGCAATGAAGTCAATACCGGCAAACCAAGTATCCATGATCCTCACCGACCCGCCCTATTTCATGGATGGCATGGGAGATGACTGGAACCACGACAAACTAAAGGCCAAAACCAGAAAAGCGGGAGTGATTGGCTCGCTTCCTGTCGGCATGAAGTTTGACCGTGAGCAAGGCAAGAGGTTGCAAGAGTTTCTCGCACCCATAGCGGTTGAATGGATGCGGATACTGAGGCCCGGCGGTTTTGTGCTGTGTTTTTCGCAAAATCGTTTATCACATCGAACCGCCATCGCCATCGAGGATGCCGGCTTCGAGATAAGGGATATGCTGGTATGGAAGTACGAAGGGCAGGCAAAGGCTTTTACACAGGAACATTTTGTCCGCAAGCGCAACATATCGGAAAAGGAAAAGACGCGCCTCATCGAGAAATTGTCTGGACGCAAAACGCCGCAACTCAAGCCCCAGAGCGAATTGATTGTTCTTGCACAGGCACCGCGAGATGGCACATTTGTTGACAACTGGGACAAGTGGCTAACCGGTTTAATCGACGCTTCCGCCCCTCACATTGAACCCGACAGATTTCCGGGTACTGTCATGCCGGTAAGCAAGCCGAGGGAAAGGTACGGACACATGACAGCCAAGCCGGTTGAGTTGTTGCGTCACCTGATTAGACTATTCAGCCATGAAGAGTCATTGATATTCGACCCATTCACTGGATCCGGTTCGACCGGAGAGGCGGCGAGGCTGGAAAAACGCAAATTCTACGGCGTTGAAATTGACCCTCTGATGGCTGAGACGGCTGAGAAGAGAATCGAAGGTTGCCTTGATGAACATGCCAGATTACAAAAAGATGCAAAAGGCATGGCTGGAACTGAGAAAAATTCACTCAGAATATCTGGATGAGTGCGGAGTAAAGATACCGAACTGCAACAACTTTTCTGACACGAATCAAAGCATATGGCTGGCCTGCCTTTTGCTGAACAGGGGCAGGCTCGTGCACAAAAGCGAGATTTCTGAGGTTACTCAGCACTTCAGTCCGAATGCCGGCCCCGACCAGCAAGTCAGGCATCTGAAACGGCAAGGTTGGAAGATTGGCGATAAAGCAGGGTGGCATCAGTTAGATCCGTATGATATTTCGTCAGAATTTGTCAATGAGTCTGAGCGTAAAAGGGCTGTTCTCAGTTCATCCGACTTCAATGACTTGAAAAGGGCGTACGAATTTCGTTGTGCTACTTTGTGCTACTTGTGGAGCCGAAGAAGGTCAAGCATCCCCTCGATATGGAGACGCAGAAATTAAATTACAGAAAGGTCATCACGACCCTGCTGGGCTTGGAGACGACATCGAAAACATCATTCCTCAATGTCAGTACTGCAACAGGGCATACATAAACGATTTTGTTTTTGACGGAAAAGGCCGAGTGCATTCAATAGCTTCTGTTGAGCCAGTTAAAAGGGCACGAAAGGAGGTCCAGAAAAAAGTGCTTGACTGGCTGACCAGAAACAAAGCGGGCGACTCAAGAAAAAAAGAGAAAGGGGCTGCGTAAATGATTCGGCACAAAGCCAGTGCGACCGCCCCAAAGGGCCATACGCCGAGTAGCATTGGCGCGCCGCTTTTACAAAACTTTCACGAAAGCCGGTTGAGAGAAAGGAGCACCGCATAAAGCCCGAAACAGCGGAGGCCTGAGACCACAAAACGGCCGAGATAACGGACGAGTGTCTTGCCGGAAAGGCTGACTATGGAAGAAAAGTGCTCCCCGCTCACTTCAGTGAGTCACCGAGCCGTCTGAAGAATCGACCAGGCTGATGGATTTTCTCCGACCCTTCTTCAAGGCAGCCGAATACAGGGCAAGTCTATTGCCGCCAACGTCATCGGAGGATAGCCACCTTTCAGCATGAGATTGTCCAGAAGCTCACGGGCATAAGGAAACAATATCGCAGGACAGTCGATGGCCAGTACCCGTTTGAGTTGATCCCCCTCCATATCCTGAATCGAAAACACGCCAGCCTGCGAAATGCCGAGCAGCATTGGCGAGCCGCTTTTACAAAACTTTCACGAAAGCCGGTTGAGAGAAAGGAACACCGCATAAAGCCCGAAACAGCGCGGGCCTGAGGCCACAAAACAGCCGAGATAATGGACAAGTGCCTTGCAAGAAAAGCTAGGGTAGCGATGGAAGAAAAGTGCTCCCCGCTCGCTTCAATGAGCCGCCGGCGAAAGAATCGACCAGGCTGATGGATTTTCTCCGGCCCTTCTTCAAGGCAGCCGAATACAGGGCAAGTCTATTGCCGCCAACGTCATCGGAGGATAGCCGCCTTTCAGCATGAGATTGTCCAGAAGTTCACGGGCGTCTCGTAAACTCAGTCTGACGTTTTTGGCAGAACAGGTTGCTGGAGAGAGTCGGTTTCTCGCGCTGTTCGTTTGCCGCCAGTTTGAAGAAGGTCAAGGCTTCGGATACCTGGTTTTTTGAATCCATGAAGTACAGGTACTTCAGTGAGTCACCGAGCCGTCTGAAGAATCGACCAGGCTGATGGATTTTCTCCGACCCTTCTTCAAGGCAGCCGAATACAGGGCTTCAAAGTCTATCGCCGCCAACGTCATCGGAGGATAGCCGCCTTTCAGCATGAGATTGTCCAGAAGCTCACGGGCATAAGGAAACAATACCGCAGGACAGTCGATGGCTAGTACCCGTTTGAGTTGGTCCCCCTCCATATCCTGAATCGAAAACACGCCAGCCTGCGAAAACTCAAGATCGCAGCGAACTTTCGAGTCGTCCTCGTGGCGAACCGTAACCTTGAACTGAAGTGACACCTCATACAACTCTGGCTCCAGAGCATGATTTCGGCTGGATACATCAATTCTGATGACGGGGTTTCCGGACTTTTTGCCCGTTGCAGGTCGATTAGACTCAAGCCGGATTTGCTTGACATACACTCGCTGGATGCCGAGTCGCAAAAACTGCTTGCCTGCCAACTCGTCCATCAACGGCCTCTCTCAACCCACACGCTGTTCTCTACAGCAATTATCTGCCTCTAAACCAGGAAACTCAAACACAGCGTATTCTTCAGGCAGCATCCGCACAGCAGGTCTTGAGTGTCTCGTAAGCCTCGGTGATACGTTGCGTCTTTCTGTTGGCCAGCTCGACCATCTCTTTCGGCAAGCCTTTGGCAATCAGTTTATCTGGATGGTTTTTGGCAATCAGCCGGCGGTAGGATTTCTTCACTGCCGCAAAACTTGCACCCGGCTCCAACCCAAGGGTCTTGTAAGCGGTGTTGATTCTCGACTCGGCCTTGCTCTTGCCATCGTAAGGATTCTCCCACCCCAACTGCGCCTTGACGGCTTCCTCTATACGGCGAAACAGCGTTTCCGAGAAGCCAAGCTGCCCGGCAATATAGAGCAACAGCCTTCGTTCGTCGAAAGCCATCTCGCCATCAGCCAGTGCAACATAGACCTGTATCTCCATAAAGAGCTGCAAAACCTGAGGCCTGTACAGGCCCGCCCGGCGCAGACTGGCCAACATACCCCCGAGATCAAAATCTGGCTGTTTGCCCTGATTAAAAAAGTGCTTGGCCTGCTCGCGAGCGGCGGCATCCATCTGAAACTGATCCATCACTCGAGTCGCCGTCAGTATTTCCTCTCTCGTCACTCGACCATCCGACTTGGCGATATGCCCCATGACGGAAAAAGCGGCTTCAAAAAAGGAGCGGGAAAAGGATTGAGTGGCAGAGACCCTGCCAGCCAGCAGGCGAGGTAGAAACCAGCCGGCACCAAGGCCCAGAATCAAGCCCCAGAAGCCACCGAATATGAGACCCATAAGCCCGAGCAGGAGCAGATACATTTAGAGTTTCTTCGCCAGAGTCTGTGTAGCACAAAGTCTACATTGCCCGTAAGCCAACAACAAACAATCCTGTCCGAAAACCCGAAAAATCCTCTTTATAGGGCATCCTCTTTACTCGCTGTCGAGAAGTGCTCTCCTGCTCTCTCTCATCAAGGCCACGAACATCAAGGCCACGAATGCGGACTTTCACGCACTCTGTCCTGCTCATACTGGCACGGTGATGGCTACGATCAGTCTGAGAGCTTTCCTGTTGGGCTATCGCAGTCAGAACAGGCTGGCCAACACTCTGCAGGACCAGTTCTCGGCTCATTGGCCGAAAACTGACAAAGGCCGTCAGTTGTTTCTTGAATCTGGAACACCCTCTTTTATAGACTGTAGGCAAGTATTCTCCTGTTTATTCATCAAGGCGACGAATTTGGACTTTCATGCACTACTGATAGCCCTGCTCATACTGACGCTGGTAATCGCTGCGATCAGCCTGGGGTTTTCCCTGTTCGGCTACCGCAGTCAGAGCAGGCTGGCCAACACTCTGCAGGATCAGTTCTCGGCTCATCGGGCAGAAACCGACAAAGACCGCCAGCTACTGAACGAAAATCTGGGCGTAACCTCCAGCTTTCAGAAAACCTTTCTGGAGAACATCGCCAGCCAACTCAAGACTGCTGGAGAAAAGAACGACAAAACGCTGGAGGAGGTTCGCGCCACTGTCAACGAAAAGCTTCAGGACACTCTGGAAAAACGTCTGGGCGAGACCTTCAAGCGAGTCGGCCAGCAATTGACCGAAGTACATCAAGGGCTGGGCCAGGTGCAGTCGCTGGTCGCAGATGTCGGCGACCTCAAGCGAGTGATGGGCAATATCAAAATGCGGGGGACCTGGGGCGAAGTTCAACTGGCCAACCTGCTGGAACAGACGCTTCCCGGACAGTATGAAAAGAATGTAGCCGTTCATCCAGAGACCAGCCTGCGAGTTGACTTTGCCATTCGCCTGCCCGGTAAAAACGACGGCCCTCAAAGCACCGTCTGGCTGCCAATCGATTCAAAGTTCCCTCAGGAAGACTTTATTCGCATACAGGAAGCCGCCGAGGCCGCCGATGAAGGCCGGCTGAAAGAAGCCAAGAAGGGGCTGGAGCAGGCACTGAAAAAGTCTGCTGAGGACATTCAGAAAAAGTATATTCGCCCGCCCCAAACAACCGATTTTGCCATCATGTTTCTGGCCACCGAGGGGCTGTATGCCGAGGCACTTCGCATGCCTCAGTTGATAGACGAACTGCACAGACGGCGGATTGTATTGACCGGCCCGATGACTCTCGCAGCAACACTGAACAGCTTGGCGATCGGCTTTCAGACGCTGGCGATTGAGCGCAATGCGACCGCCGTTCAGGAAACCCTGGGCAAGGTAAAAACAGAGTTCTCCAAATTCGGTGGGCTGCTGACGAAAGCCAAAAAGCAACTGCAAACGGCAAGCAACACTCTGGACGATATCGACAAACGGGCGGGAATAATGATGAACAGGGCACTGAAGGATGTCGAGGCAAGTCGCCCTGAAGCCGAGTCTTCTGTGCTTCCGCGGGCCGCCGCCGAAGACTTGCCTCTGATAGCCGAAGACGCACCAGAAAAAACCGGCGAACGCGCTTAAGACAGGCGTTCCAGAGCCAGCAGGTCGGCAAGTTCCTCTCGCCGACGAAAGAAGTCGAGGCCCATCGATCAGAACCTCGGCCGCTCTCGCCTGAAATTCGGCGACTCAGCGATACTGCGGGTCTTAAGCCTTTTCTGAATGTCCTCCATGCACCGAATC